>JALQYJ010000029.1 GCA_023254175.1 Runella sp.
AACGTAAACCCTGACGAAGCAGTTGCCATCGGTGCAGCTGTTCAGGGTGGTGTTTTGACGGGTGAAGTAAAAGATGTACTATTGCTCGACGTGATTCCGTTATCATTGGGTATCGAAACGTTAGGCGGTGTTTTCACTAAATTAATTGAAGCCAACACGACCATTCCAAGTAAAAAATCAGAAACGTTCTCGACGGCTTCCGATAACC
Organism: Runella sp.; assembly: GCA_023254175.1. GTDB lineage: Bacteria > Bacteroidota > Bacteroidia > Cytophagales > Spirosomataceae > Runella. The sequence continues at coordinate 209 of JALQYJ010000029.1, forward strand.
AGCCTTCGGTAGAATTACACGTGTTGCAAGGTGAGCGCCCAATGGCCTCTCAAAACCGTACCCTCGGTCGTTTCCACCTCGACGGTATTCCACCAGCACCACGCGGTGTACCACAAATCGAAGTAACCTTTGACGTGGATGCCAACGGTATCTTAAACGTAACGGCTAAAGATAAAGGAACGGGTAAAGAGCAAAAAATCCGCATCGAGGCATCAAGCGGTCTTTCGGATGCTGAAATACAGCGTATGCGCGAAGAAGCCAAAGCCAACGAAGCTGCTGACAAAGCTGCTCGCGAGGAAATCGAGAAAATCAACCAAGCTGATTCAATGATTTTTAGCACGGAAAAGCAGCTGAAAGAATACGGCGATAAACTTTCGGCAGGAAACAAATCGGCCATCGAAGGAGCGCTGGAAGAACTCCGTACCGCACACAGTAACCGCAATGCTGCCGCTATCGATACCGCCATGGCCAAAATCACTGAAGCTTGGAACGCCGCTTCGCAGGAAATCTACGCCGCAGGCGCTGACGCAGGTACACCGCAAGACCCATCGGCAGGTAGCCAACAAGCTAACACGGGTAACAACCAAGAAGGTGAGTTTGTCAACTTTGAAGAAGTGAAGTAGTTTTGGGAACAAAAGAATGCCAATTTCTTGCGAATCATGCCACAAAACTAGCTTTTTGAATCGTATGAATTATTTCATTTTGGCTGTTAATTATGCCATAAAGTGAGCTAAACGAAATTTTTACTTATTATTTACCAAAGATGTAAAAAACAACGCCGAGGTGAATACCTCGGCGTTGTCGATTCAATCATTGATTATTCAAACCCAATAATAATTTTTAAATGGAGTACAGTCCACTAATTCGCTTGTAGGCGCACCAATTTTGAAAAGGCTTGCTCCTTGTATTTTCCTGTCAACGTAAGTGAAACAATACTCCCTGCTTTTGGAACAGCTACCCCAAACTCCGCCCATGTCTTCGTAATAGTCGCACGGCCTTTTGCGTCAGTAGTTACGTCAGCTATTTTTACTCCTGCACGGGTTGTCAGTGCAAGGCTCAAACCTGTGACTGCAATAGAATCAATGCCTTTGGTATAATTCAAGATATTTGTCTTGTCCAACTCAAAAATTCGAACACTAACCGTAGCCTGAGTGCTTGACGCAGAAGACCGCACAGTAGGCTCAGTTGTAAAACCACCGCCATCGCCCACGGCATTGTCAAAAACCAACAGCACAGGAGCAACTACCCTGTCTACGAACGGGTCTTCTACTTTGCAGGAAACAACTGCACAGGCTGCAGCCACAAATAAGAATATTTTCAAAGTTTTCATTGGTTCATCAGTTTTGTTGAAACATTCATTTAAAATAAATTTTATACTCGTTCCTCTACACCTTTGACAATCGAACGGCTTTACGTCCAATCAAGGTCGGAACAAATCCAATCAAAATGAGAATAATTCCTGTGATGGCAATCGTACTGGTATGAGCAAAAAACGTTCCTGTTGATAGAATCCCTAAAATCAACAAGGTGGAAAATGGCAACGAAAAAGCCATCACTAATACGGCCAATTCGGCATTGAAAGTGCGGCGTTCTTTCGGAATTTCCAACGCTTCCTCGCGGGAATTGAACGCTGAAATGTGCGCAAAAGGCCAAAAACTCGCCGAACTCAAGGGTATTACGGTCGCCAAAAGAATCATGGTAGAATCATGCAGCCCCAATAACGTGATAAGTGCAGCACTGAACAACATCGTTAAACCCGCACGAAAAACAAGTAAAGATGCTATCAAACGTTTTTTACGCTGCTTGAGCTGAACCGCTACTCCAATAAAAATCAGCACCAAAGGCGTCATCATGGCGCTCGTTTTATCAAATACCTCCTGAACAATCGTCGGAAGTGCCTTGAAGTTTAATCCAAAACCCAACAAAATCGCTGCCGATATAATGATGATATTAATGGGTTCTTGCACCAAATTCAACAACAAACTTTTTATTTTTTCCCCTATTTTCGTCTCTTCCGACTTCGTATTTTTGAGAAACATGTTCATGGCAACAATGTACAAGAAAATCAAGGCAAAAAACTTGTTACCTACATCCCCCAACGCTGCCATCGCGACGCTTTCTTCCCCTAAAAACTCGGCAATGAAAGGAAAACAAGACAACCCAGGCGCCAACGATGGCAACAACATTACCAACGTACGCCCCATTGAACTGTCTTTTTCAATTCCAAAAAAGGGAAAAGCTAAAGATGCTGTGAAATACATAAAAAAGTTAAACGATAGCGTAAGCGCAGGAACCATAATCAGTTTGGCATCGACATCAATTTTCATTAACGCAATAAAAATTGTGGCAGGAAGCGCCACCGACAGCACCATTTCTTTGATACCGTTGGTTTGTTCTTTTTTAAACTTAGAACGCAGTAGAAGTCCCAACCCAATCAATGCTAGCAGGGTTATGGCTTTTTGTAAAGCTTCACTCATAAATAAATGTGGAAAAATAACAAATCGTGGGTGTAGATAGGCGTGCTACCTACACCGCTCTACTTTTTTCAAACTTAGCTTATTGCCTCAAGTGTGCTTACAAACTGCTTGATTTCGTCCATTGTACCCATACTTACGCGGCACCAAGGCTTACCTTGAATTTCGTACCCACGAACCATGATACCTTTGGCCATCATTTTCTGAAGTAACTCCTTGGTTGGGATGTTGACAGGAAAAATGACGAAATTGGTGTACGAAGGAACGTATTTGTATCCCAAACGGTCGAGGTTTTTGCAAAGATACATTTTCACTTCGTGGTTCAACTTACGCGTTGTATCTTGAAATTCAGCGTCATCCATGCTAGCTACCGCCGCCGCAATCGACGTCTGAGTGATTCCCATTCCACCACGAGTAATTTTTTGGATTTTATCTAACGTAGATGGAAGCGCAGCAATATAGCCAACGCGTAAGCCTGCCATCCCCATGATTTTTGAGAATGTGCGTGCGACGATAACGTTTTTCTTTTGTGCCAATAACGACACCATACTATGAGTATCCGCACCTACCGCCAATTCAAGGTAAGCCTCATCCACAAAAATGGGTACTTTTTCAGATACTCTTGAGCAGAAATCCAACAACTCTTTCCCCAATGTAATGCTTCCCATTGGGTTGTTGGGATTACAGATATAAACAAGCTTGGTATCCTTATCAATTGCTGCCTCCATTGCCTTCAAATCGTGCGACCAATCGCCCTTGCAAGGTACCGCTTTCCAGGTCGCACCCGTTGCTTCGGCTACTTTCACTAATGACATATAAGTTGGGTCAGCCGACACTACATTCCCCCCTTTTTGGAAAAGTACAATCGCTACTTTCTCTAACAAATCCGACGAACCAGGCCCCATCATGATATGGTCTGGAGTAACGCCTTCTTTTTTAGCGATTTTCCCAACCAGGTTTTCTAGTTCTTTCCACGAATAGCGGCTACCGCCCGCAACAGCATCTGCCACTGCCTTCCGAGCGCTCATTGGAGGACCATACGGGTTTTCATTTGCATTAATTCGAACAATAGTTGCAGGAGTTTTGGGGGGGTGTTCCAGCACTGTTTCTCTAAGTAAAGGGCTATGAAATATATTACCGTTAATATCTATACGTGAGGGTACATTTGCGAAGGCACCTACTGCGGGTGCAACAGCCATTCCTCCTAAGGTCATCAAACCTGATTTAAGCAAACTACGGCGGTTGATAATCTGTGTCATGTGTTTGTAAGTTGTTTGTTGGATTGGTGGTTAGTAGTTTAAGACTAAACGTGGTGTTTCTTCATTACAAATCCAAGTTAACTATTTTATTCACAATAACATAGTAAAATTCAAATTAAATAATTCCGTGAATAAAATTTCGTCCAAGGGTTTATTTTTCTACCCACCAAAGTTTAGTTTTCATGTTATCTGCACCTCCATTGAGTGCGATTCCTTTGTCCAAACTAGCTTTATTGAGTGAGTATTCGGTGCTGGGGTACGGTAATCGAGTTGGCAAAACACCATCGTTTTCAAAAACAGCCCGTGGATCTTTGGTTGGCAATACGGGGAAGCCTGTTCTGCGGTATTCGGTCCAAGCTTCTACACCTACTCCGTAGAGGGCTATCCATTTTTGATCAAGCACTTTCTCCCGAGTTACAGCACCTACTTTGGTGAAATAGTCGGTGGGAACTTTCAAGCCATATTGTTCAAACGAAGCCGTAATGCCTTTTTCAAAGTACGTTTTGGCATCGCCCGTAATGTCTCCATCAATGGCAGCTTCGGCCAAAATCAGGTTCAATTCCGAAAACGTCATAATCACACTAGGTGTTTCGGGGCGGGTGAAGTAACTACCAATCGTTGAGCTCGACGACAAATACGTCGTTGCAATTGCATCGGGTAATCCGTTGGGATGGCCTACGTATTTTCCATTTACCGGATTGGCATAAATCGTGATGCGGATATCTCCCAGCGCATTGAGCTTATCGGCCAAAGTACTGCTAATGTTCCAGTCGGTACGACTACCACGTACCATTACTTCGTGCCATTCGTTATTACTTGGGAGTGTCGCCGTATTTTTAATCAAGGCATTGTCATCGTTGCTAGTAAAAATGGGGTATTTTGTAGCATCGCCCAAAATTTCTCTCATAATCGCCCGCGATTCAGCCGACTTTTTAGCAGCTTGGCGATTGGCCAAACGCAAACGAAGAGAATTAGCGAACTTCTTCCATTTCAAGATGTTACCTCCATAAATAATATCACCTTGAACGCTAGACCCACCCAAAACGAGCTTTTCGTTGGCAATTTTAAGGTCGTTCAACAATCCTTCATAGATTTTATCCTGTGAGTCATAAGCAGGCGTATAATTGGGCGATTCTACTGTGCCTTTTAAAGCTTCTGAATAAGGAATAGCTCCCCAAAGGTCGGTTGTCACCGAAAACAACCATGAACGCATTACCAAAGCTACTCCTTCATAATTAGTGTTGGGGGCTTTGCCCGTTGGCGAACTATCTACGATGATTCGTTGAAAATTCAACAAGCCATCGTTAAAGAAAGACGCCCAGTTGTTATTGTAAAAAGCGGGTGACAGACCGTAGTTATCGCCTTCGTTTGAATAGATATTTCGGGTAAAATACTGCATCCAAAGCATCATCCCGTCAATATTAAGACGCTCAAAACGAGTACTTCCCCCCCAAAACCTGTCCACCGATTTTTCCATGGCATAGGGCAACAAATACTGCGGACCAATGGCCGTCGGGTTGTTGGGGTCTATGTTCATTTTATCAAACTCTTTGGTACATGAAGCCCCAAAAACAGCCGCAAATGTCAGCGAAAATAATGTGTATTTTTTCATAGAGATAAGTCGTTTAGAATCCGAGAGATACGTTAAAACCAACACTACGAGAGTTAGGTAACTCCCCGTATGCAAAACCTTGACGATTACCGCCAAAACGGTCAACTTCTGGGTCGATGTGTGGTGTATTCTTGAACAAAATAGCCAAGTTACGTCCAACGACCGATACTTTCGCCGAACGAAGGAAGGTACGTTTCAGGATGGCTTCAGGAACTGAGTACCCGAATGACATCTCGCGAAGTTTGACGTAGCTTCCGTCATAAATAACCGCTTCATGATAACGACGTGGATTGTTGTAACCGTACAATTGATTAGCTGCAACAATGACATCATTGGGGGCATATACTGCCGAACCATCCGCATTAGTACTTACCACTTTTACCCCTTTACCAATAATTCCTTCTTCACGGCCAAGAGCCGTTTCTTCGTACTGACCTGTCCAACGTGCCGTTCCTGTACCTTCATCGAAGAAATCCCCGCCTACACGTACATCAATCAATACCACTAAAGAGAAATTCTTGTAAGTGAAGGTATTAGAGAAACCACCCGTCCAGTCAGGCTGAATATTTCCGAGCAAACTTGGAGTTGTAGCAACCATTGGAAGACCATCTTTGTAGATAATTTGGCCATCAGGTGCTTTTTCAAAACCAATACCGTACAAGGCACCGTAAGGTTGGCCAACGCGTGCCTCAGAAGTCAACCCACGCTGCGTATGTAGCGTATAAGTAGTTAATCCTTCGGCAAGTGCTACCACTTTGTTGCGGTTGCGGGCAAAGTTAAACCCTATGTCCCAAGTGAACTCATTTACTGATTTCAATGGCGTACCCGTCAACATAATTTCAAGCCCTTTGTTGGTAATTTCACCCGCGTTCAAAATACGGCTGTTGTATCCCGATGCTTTAGAGATTTCTACCCCAAGAATCTGATTTTTAGACGATTGATTGTAATACGTCACGTCCAAACCTAGCTTACCACGGAGGAACCGTAAGTCTAAACCAAGCTCAATCCCTGTCGTAATTTCAGGTTTAAGGCTTGAATTAGCGATGGTTGTATTTTCAAAATATTCAGGCGTATTACCATTCCAAGCACTGGCCGAACGAAACGTTTGGGCCAATTGATACGGAGAAGCATCATTTCCTACCTGTGCCCAGCTTGCACGCACTTTACCAAAAGTCAAAATAGAGCTTTGAAGAGCCAACAAGTCTGTCACTACTGCACTTGCAGAAACCGATGGATAAAAGTAGGAACGCGCGCTAGAAGGCAACGTACTCGACCAATCGTTACGGGCAGTAAAATCCAAGAACAACGCATTTTTCCAACCGACTTGTGCTGTTCCAAACACACTTTGCATCTCTGTTTTTTCGATGCGACTAGATACTGTATTCAAACTTGTAACTGAGTTTGACAAGTTATAAAGGCCATCTACCACCAATTCCCCAACTTGCGTAAAGTTACGCTTAAAATAGTTAGTACGTTTAATAGCTCCCGCCTGAGCGCTTACTGAAATGTCATTAGTCACATTTCTATTGAACGACAAAATGATGTCGCTGTTGGTTTCTTGAGCACGTTGTACATCTTCCGAATATTGGCCAGGCGTACGGTTTCCATTACGAACGCGATCGAAGTTGATGACATTGATACGCGTATCTGACCAATAGTCTGTCCCTGAACGAGCGAGGACGCTAAACGACGGCGAAATTTTATAGTTAAGTGCAATGTTTCCTACCAAACGGTCTTTCTCATTGAATGACGGCAATCGGTCTTGTACGAAAAATGGGTTAGTAAAAAACGTGTGTTGCCAATTGGCAGGGTCGTTATCGGGAAGACGTCCAGCGACTTTACGTTGAATGTGAATTGCCGAATAATTGTTGTAATTTTTCAACATTGACCAATCCGTATGGCGATGTGCCCATATAAACTGTTGGCCTTCTTGGAAAGTACGGTTGTCAGAGCCACTTTTTACGTATTCAGCTGATACTGTAGCACTTAATTTTGACGTGAAGTTGTAGTTTGTATTCAACTTAAAGTTATTACGCCAAAAATCATTGTTGTACATAATCCCTTTTTGGTCCATCCGACCCATCGACAAGCGAAAACTTCCTTTGTCATTTCCTGCAGAAAGAGCTACGTTATTGGTCGTCGTCGCGCCCGTTTCCCAGTAGCCTTCCCAGTTGTTGGGCTGAGGAGTCAGCGGAGCTACTTCTGTACCCGTGTACCAATGACGTACCAAGCGACTATCCAAGGGAGCACCCCAGCTTTCGTCGGTACCTTCTGTACCCGTCAGAGGGGCGTTAGGGCCGTAGGCAGCTCGGTATTGCTGAATTTCGAGCGGGTCAGTGATTGTCCCCGACCAACCATCGTTATACCAAGTTCGGTAGCCGTTTCCACCCCCATACATATTTTGGAACTTTGGCTTTACCAATGGACGCTCAAAAGTAGTATTGTGATTGAACTCAACCCCAATTCCCTTAGTACCCGCACCGTTTTTAGTCGTAATCAAAATGACCCCGTTGGCTGCCCGAGAACCGTACAATGCTGCCGCGTTGGGGCCTTTGAGAATACTAATGTCTTTGATATTGTCAGGGCTAATTTCTGATAAACCTCCCCCAAACTGCTTTTCACCGCTTGTCATACGACTTGAGGTCGATTGGTCAATAGGAACACCATCAATGACAACTAATGGTTGGTTATTTCCCGAAACCGAAGAACTTCCGCGAATTTGAACCGTAGAACCACTTCCAGGCCCTCCGTTACTAGACACTCGCACCCCAGCCACACGCCCCGAAAGGCTATTAACCACGTTGTTGGAGCGAGATTCAGCAATTTGCGTACCCTTGATTTCTTGCACCGTATACCCAAGCGCTTTTTTCTCTTTTTCGATACCCAAAGCCGTTACAACCACTTCTTGAAGCGCTTTAACATCGGGTTGAAGTTCAAGATTAATAATTGAACGTCCTCCCACTGGTATTTCCTGAATAGAATATCCGATGAAGCTGTACACCAACACGGCGTTATCATCTGGCACACTTATTTTATAATTTCCGTGTGCATCCGTCACAACTCCAGCTCTCGTACTTTTCAGAATAACGTTTACCCCTGGTAAGACTCCTTCATCCTTTGAAGTAACCGTCCCCTTTACAAATCGTTGGGCATAGCTCACCCAAGCTATTGTCATTAATGCTGATAAAAGTAAATATTTTTTCATCTGGTAACAGTTTAGTTTTAAGTATTCGTGTAATTCCGTTCACGCCTTGAACCGACTGAACGATGACTCATCTATACTGGCCGCATTAGCATAAACAAGTTATCCGAACAGTCGGGCAAGCGTGGCCAAGCAAGAGGATTTTTCCTCCTTTTCTGTTTGATTGAAAACAACGAATGAAGAGAAAGTGACCTTTCCATTCGAATTTCAATCTGATGCCATTTTGGAATTTCAAGCAACTGCGATACTCAGTGCGCAAACGCTCATAAAACCGTTTACAGCACTCGAAAGAAATACGGCGGTCTACACAGAGACCTCCCAATTTTTGTGGTTAAACAAACCCCTACAAGTGCGGCTCTGGAGCTTGTTAACTAGAAGAAAATTGTACTATTCCTTATTTTTTGATTCGAAACTATATTACATTAATTGAAATGTCAAATTTATTTTAAAATATTTTGCAAAAAATCTATTTTTCATTATTTATATGCAATTACATATTAATATATGTCAATTTATTCTGTATTATCAATCATTATTTTACAATTAATAACAAATTCTTAAAAAGACATTTTTGTTTAATTATTAAACATTTTAAGGCTAATTTTTGATTTTTTTCCAATTTTTAGTTTTAAAAATAAAGCTTTATAGTCATATAATTGATATTTATTATTTTTTTACAATTAATTTTTTATTATTTTTTATTAACTTTAAATTGTATTTTTTTAATTTCACATCATCAACAAACCAAGTAAATTATTCACACCATTATTAGATTAATTACGGATAATACTGCTGTTAATCGCCGCCAAACGAGAATCTAGTTTTTTCTTTGGAAAACAAAACGAAAACCTTTTTACCGCTATCGCTATGTCTTTATCAATAAATCGTCGGGATTGGTTAAAGTCTGGGCTACTTGCTTCAACGGGCTTAGCGCTGGGTTCTTGCAACTACGGCTCAAGCATCTTCGGTGTATTCATCATTCGGGATTTTTGATGTATATGCTGAGCGCGAACGAGAAATTGTTCAAGAGGCTCTGCTAGCAGCCGCTCCTCAAATTAGAGCGCGCTTGTCTTCCAATGAAAACCCTTGGGGCCCAGCCCTGCACCAACGGCGGTAAAAGCCATTGTTGATAATGCCCCAAAAGCCTTTTTGTACGCTAGCCCCGTAACGGCCGACCAAGTAATGCTAGGGGCAAGTTCTTGTGAATTATTGATTGCAAGTCTTTTATTGGCTGCCACCAAAGGAAAAGTGATGATGGCCGAAACTTGCTATATCTCTGCCCGCGAAGACAGCGCAACAATGAAAACGGAAAAAGTGCCTTTGAGCAAGGATTATCAATATGATTTGGCAACAATGGCAACGCGCGTAAATAGCGAAAGTAGCATGATTTACGTGTGTAACCCAACAACCCAACGGGTGTGATGTTGCCTTCGGCTAAATTAAAGTCTTTTTGCGACTCGGTTTCTCCCAAAGCAACGGTTTTGGTGGATGAAGCCTATATCGACTACGCTCCCAACCCTACCACGGATAGCATGGTAGAATGTGTTCGCAAAGGGCAAAATGTACTCATCTTGCGTACTCTCTCTAAACTCAACGGCTTGCGAATTGGTTACGCCTTGGGGCAGCCTGCTTTGTTGAAAGATTTACGAAAATTCTGTTCGGGGGGCTACCGTCTCTACTACTTCGGCAGCAGCAGCAACTGCGTCTTTCAGGTATAAAGCATTTCAAAACATGGTTTAAAAAATACCATTTAATCTAAGAAATTCCTCTGCGAAAGCCTTACTTTAATGGCATACATTTATTTATCTTCATCAGCAAACTTCGTTTTATTCCCCATCAAAGTGAAAGGGCCAATGCTCCTTCAAAAGCCACCTCTTAACGCTTGTTTTACCCAACGAAACCGCGCCCAAAGTTCTTAAAAAAACTTCGTGGCTGACTTAAAAACCAAAAGCCTAACCAATGATGGACTTGGAATATGTGTTGCATTGGCATTTAACCAAGATCATTATCAGGAGTTTTGTTTCCCTGCAGAGACCTTTGTTAATTTTGAATCCATTATCGTCTTTTTTTCACACAAATGACTGCAGATTATTCGACAATTGTGCCTTCGTTAGCAAACCAATAGGTCCACGTTTGGCCTTTGGGAAGTTTCCAAGTGTTTAAATCAAAGCACCCTTCTCCCATGAAGGTAGCGGGGATTTTATATACTTTTACGGCTTTTCCTCCACGGTTCCAAGTTAGTTTTTGTCCTGATTCACAGCGCTCTGGTTTCTTTTTGTTAGCCACAATAAAATAAGCTGCTTGACTTCCAAAGACACGAGCGATACCTTTTTCATCAATACACACCGAAGTTTTTTCATCTACCCCAATTCCTTTCGCATTCATACCCCAATCCTGCTTCATTCGTGCTAAAAAAGCCAAGTGTCGCCCGTGCCGACTGCGGTTGCTGTAATGGGTATCGGTAATGGTATTTCTTAAAATAGGTATATTAATAAATCCACCATTTAAAAGTGTCATTTTGGGATGAAAAGGATTCGCTAGGGCTTCTTCCGAATTGATACCGTCGTTGAGTGCAGCAAAACCTACCTCCCCCAAAATGGCACAACCAGCGCTCGTACCGCCAATGGGTGCTTTTTTGATGTGAATCAAATAGTTGATGGCTTCTTCAACAGGGGTATCTTGCCAAAACTTTACATAGTTCCCTTGGTCGCCACCCGCGATAAAAAGGAGTTCGGCTTGCTTAATCCGCTGTCCAACAGCAGGATTAAGAGCTAATTCACGGCTGTTAATCAGCAAAGTTTCCACCGAATTGACCCCTCCTAAACCATAGATAAAATCGTTATAACCCGTAGCACCACTGGCACGAATAATCACGACATCGCCGCCCTTAGCTCGGTCAATCATCCAATGCAAGGCCTCTTTGACGTCGGTACTTCCACCACCTAACACAAAGCCCGTTTGAGTCGGGACGCTCACATCGGCCGTGTCACCCACTATCCCAATGGAAGCGGGGGTAGCACCCTTCGTTTGGGCGAATAGGGCAGTTATTTTTAAAAATAAAAGCAAATAAATCAAGCGCATTAGGATAGTAAGTTTAGATGAAGTATACAAATAAAAGAGTTATTCGTTCGTTTTTTGTGTGTCGTAAAAAAAATAAGACCTTTGAGGTCGAATTTATCGTAAAATCATCTTTCCTGTATGAATCTTTTCCGTTCGTTAGATATCCTTGCATTTGTAGCTGTTGTCATATCAAGTTGTGCCTCAGGTTATAATACGCCTGTTACTAGCCAAAGTCCTCATTTAGCCCTTGGCAACCCGAGCAATGCCCAAACCAACCCTTCATCGTACGACAATTATTTATTGAGCAAACCTCAATATGCGCTTTCGTACAACCGTTCCAAAGGCCATGCCAATTGGGTCACGTGGGAATTATCGCCCAAGTGGTTGGGTACGATTGACCGCCAAAATGATTTTCGTCCCGACGAAACTTTGCCGCAAGGTTGGCCTAAAATAAAACCCAGCGACTATTCAAGTTCGGGATTTGACCGAGGACATTTATGCCCGTCAGCTGACCGAACCAATTCAATACCCAACAATTCGAGCACTTTTTTGATGACCAATATAATTCCGCAAGCGCCTGACCTCAATCGTGAAGCGTGGGAACATTTGGAACAATTTAGTCGGGAATTGGTCGAAAAAGGCTACAAACTGTACATAACAGCAGGTGCTTATGGCACAGGCGGCGAAGGAAGCAAAGGCACTGCGACTAAGCTCGATGACGTGGTCAATGTCCCTGCACGGGTATATAAAATCATTGTAGTATTGCCAGGAAATGCGTCAGTAAATGAAATCAACAGCACAACGCCCGTGATTGCCGTCGATTTCCCAAACAAAAACAGTACGGTCAAAAACACAAGCTGGATTCGCTACATCACGACCGTGAGCGAATTAGAGAAAAAAACGGGTTTAGATTTTTTCAATAACCTCCCCTCTTCTACCCAATCAGCCCTCCAAAACGCACGATTTGACTACCACAGCACGTCCATTAATATTGACACTAGATGCAGCGTTTACAACGGCAATTCGCTCTATATTGGTAAAAGTGGAGGATGTTATTACTTCTCCGCCAGTGGCAAAAAAACGTACGTTGACCGCGACTTATGCGACTGTAAATAACCGAAGCACCTAACATTGAGGCTTTTAAATACGCAGGCATATCGTCAAAACCTTCGTAATCGGGGTCGTTTTCTGGGACGGCCTTGTAGAAGAACATACGAACCGTAGGGTCTGCGTTTTCATTGTCGGAAAGTCCTGTCTTTGTCAGTATATTTGTGACGAATTCCAACGAAACCGAAGCCACCAACGAAAAAAATAACGCCCAACAATTGTTTTCACCCACTCAAATAGTAAGATATTCCTACCTTATACTTTATATATATATACAAAACTACTCAATACAAACATGAACCGTAGAGATGCTTTACAGCACGTTGCTCTCCTGTTTGGAAGCATGATCTCCGCTCCTGCCATGGCTGGAGCACTTGGAGAAAAAACCTACTTCGGCGAAAGTGTTCCAGTGAACGCTGAGCAAGAAGCCTTTTTATCTGAATTGGCCGACGTAATTATCCCCACAACCTCTACGCCAGGAGCCAAAGCCGCTGGTGTTGAGAAATTTATCGTGCGTGTCATGCGCGATTGTTTTCCCAAAGAAGACCAAGAGAAATTCTACGCAGGCTTGACTCAGCTCAACACCGACAGTCGTACCGCGTTTGGAAAAAGCTTCGTTGAATTGGATGCTAGTCAAAAAATTCAGGCAGTTAAAAGTCTCACAACCAGCAACAAAGACTTTTTCTTACGGGTGAAAGAATTGACCGTGACGGGATACTTCACTTCCGAAATTGGAGCGACAAAAGCAATGGAATACCTCCCTATCCCTGGTCGCTTTGAAGGGTGTGTTCCGCTGAAACCTGGACAAAAAGCGTGGGCCCTATAATTCGATAACTATTGACAATCCAACCTTTACAAAAGTAGAAGATAATGTACTTAAATATAGATGCACAAAAAGAAATGACCTACGACGCAATCGTCGTAGGCTCGGGTGTGAGTGGTGGCTGGGCTGCCAAAGAACTCACCGAAAAAGGATTACGCGTTTTGATGCTTGAAAAAGGGCGTAAATTAGAACACGTCACAGGCTACGAAAACGCTATGAAAGACCCTTGGCAAACCAAGTACAATGGCCGCCTTACCGTTGAGCAAAAAACATCGCACCCAAAACTCAGTCGCGATTATCCCTACAATGAAATGTCGGAAAAGTATTGGATGAACGATTCAGATTCGTTGTACAAAGAAGTGAAACGTTTCGACTGGTACCGTCCGAACATTGTAGGGGGAAAATCCATCATGTGGGGGCGTCAATCGTACCGTTTAAGTGACATCGACTTTGAAGCCAACCTCAAAGACGGCATTGCCATTGACTGGCCGATTCGCTACAAAGACATTGCTCCTTGGTATAGCTACGTAGAAAAAATTGCCGGAATTTCAGGAGAAAAACTTGGTCTTCCACAACTGCCAGACAGCGAGTTTCTGCCCCCAATGGAAATGTATTGCGTTGAAAAAGAGGTTCGTAAACGCATCGAAAAAGAATTTCCTGGTCGTACCATGACCATCGGGCGCGTAGCTAACTTAACCAAACCAACGCAATTTATGGTGGACAATGGCCGCGCAGCGTGTCAATACCGCAATAAGTGCGCCTTGGGTTGCCCGTTTGGCGCTTATTTTAGTACCCAATCGTGTACGTTGCCATTGGCTGCGAAAACGGGCAAATTGACCCTTCGTCCCGACTCCGTAGTGACAAATCTTATTTATGATGAAAATAGGAAAAAAGCGACGGGTGTACGGGTGGTTGATGCCGTAACGCTTGAGGAAAGAATCTTCAACGCTGATATCATTTTCGTTTGTGGCTCGGCACTTGGAACAACGGCCGTGTTGTTAAACTCTATTTCAAATCGCTTCCCGAATGGTTTTGGTAACGACAGTGGCGAACTAGGCCATAACTTAATGGACCACCACTTCCGCACAGGAGCCAGTGGAACGTGGGAAGGTGATGCCGATAAATATTATTTCGGTCGCCGCGCCAACGGTATCTACGTTCCACGTTACCGCAACATCGGCAACGACAAACGTGATTACTTACGTGGATTTGGTTACCAAGGTGGCGGAAGCCGTGCGAGTTGGCAACGCAACGTGGCCGAACTGAGCTTTGGCGCTGACTTTAAAGAAGAACTAACCAAACCAGGGCCTTGGAGCATGGGATTAGGTGGTTTCGGAGAAACATTGCCTTACCACGAAAACCGTATGTACCTCGATCCAAAAGAAAAAGACAAATGGGGTATGCCATTGGTGGTATTTGACGCTGAACTCAAAGAAAACGAGAAGAAAATGCGCGTCGATATGGCCAATGACGCCGCCGAAATGCTCGAAAAGGCGGGCGTGAAAAACGTGAAGTCATACGACCGTGGTTCTTGGTTAGGAATGGCGATTCACGAAATGGGTACTGCTCGTATGGGTCGCGACCCTAAAACATCGGTGCTCAATGGCAACAACCAAGTACACGCTTGCAAAAACGTATTTGTAACCGACGGTGCTTGCATGGTGTCTGCTTCGTGCGTCAACCCATCGCTTACTTACATGGCACTGACGGCTCGCGCCGTTGACTTCGCCATGAAGGAGAAGAAAAAAGGAAATCTCTAAACATAAAAATACCCCGACTCTCGTACGAATCGGGGTATTTTTTTATCCTTTGTATTCCATTTTCTTTTTGACAACGTCGGCTGGATAGCGTAAAGCTAACTCCCGAATTTCGTAGCTAAATTCCTCAAAGGTTTTTTTCCATAAAAGTGCTTCCTGCTCTGAATAGGGATAAAAACCTTGTGCATTGGCCACTCCTTTCCCTCCTTCTTTCACAATATCATCAATCAATTTCGGCACCTCGGTGGTGGTGCTGAGGGTTGGAAATAAATCCTTCATTACTGTATGATACGCGGGAACACCCGTCAAATCCATCCACCGAAACGGCCCTACCAAAGTCATCCAATAACCCGCATTATTTCGACAAGCACGATCTACATCTTCTACGGTCGCGTAGCCATTTTCCACCAAATGAAATGCTTCACGATAAAGCGCATACATCAAGCGGTTGGTAATAAACCCACGAATATCCTTACGAACCAACGTAGGCTCTTTACCCCAGTTTTGGGAAACTTCGTACAACCACTCCCCTTTTGACACATCACTCAGCTCCCCACAAATTACTTCCAAAAAACGGGTTGTGTGCGAAGGTTCTGCCCAATGAAGTCCAAAAAAGCGCTCAGGATGAGCTACTTCTTTTTGTAAAATACTGATGGGAATCGCAGAAGTATTACTAGTGATAATTGTTTCTTTTGATACCACAGCCTCAACTTTCTCATAGACCGATTTTTTTACAGGCAAACTTTCGAGGGTACATTCGATGACCAACGCACAATCAGCCAGGAAGTTGTAATTTTCAGTAATCGTTAATTGAGCAAAAAAGTGCTCGGGCGCAAAGAGCGTCAATCCTTCTTCCTGTGATTTTCGAAGGTGTTCATAAATACGAGGTTGCGCAGTTGGAACATCCAGAGGCAAAGGAGCAACTGCTACTACTGTATGTCCTGCCATTAGCAAGCAAGTAGTAATACTGCACCCCATAAGCCCTAGTCCAACTACCCCTACTGAAATAGCTGATGTGGTCATGGTTTAATTTTTATTATGCGTTGTTTTTACTCCAATAAAATGCAATCGACGTTCCAGCTAAAATGTGCCAAATACTCCACCAACCTGCAATAATAGCCATTCCACCCAAAGGTAAATCCACTGGAAATACGGCAGGATTGAACAATAAGGCCAGTCCAAGTCCCGAATTATGAATACCCGTTTCGATGCTGAGTGTTCTGCAGTTTTGTTTTGAAAGTCCAAAGACCGCCCCCATTCCGTAGCCTGTAACCATTGCAAGCGTATTTTGAAGCAGCACTACTACAAATACAAAACCAATGTGGTTTAAGAAAATCTCTACGTTTTGGGTAAAGGCAATAACCACCAACGCCACAAAGAACAATAGTGATAAGACCTGAAAAGGTTTGAGCAAAAACGAAGCAACTTTGGGCAAATAATACGAGCATAACATTCCCAGCACCATCGGCAAGCCGAGAATCATGGACACCGACTTGAGCAACTCTCGCCAATCGAGCGACAACGGCCGTATCAACGAGCTACTTTGGGCGTATAAATTTCCCCAAAAAGTAAAATTAAACGGGGTCATAAATACTGCCAACATCGTACTGATAGCTGTCAGACTTACTGCCAACGCTACATTTCCCTTGGCAAGCGAAGTAATAAAATTGGAAATATTTCCCCCTGGGCAAGCCGCCACCAAAATCATCCCAAGTGCCACTCCTACCGTTATAGTATCCCCCAAGGCCATGACCAATAAAAAAGTAGCCACTGGCATCACCACTGCCTGACTCAGTACACCTGCCAACAGCTGACGTGGATGTTGAAGAAGCGTTTGGAAATGATGAGGCTTAATGTCCAATGCTACCCCAAACATCATCAGGCCAAGAGCAATATTAACCACAGCCGAGCTTTCGGCAGAAAAATTAAGGCGAATGTAATCCAGCGCCGCCAGTGATTCTTTCATGAAAAGGAGATAAAGTAAATAGAAAAGTGTAAATTTAGTCAATTCTACGCATCATCAGTGGCTAGTGCTAATTTTCGACTTAGTACTGAATCATCCCCCGCATACAACTTCAGCCATCTTTCATCCGTTGCCACTGACTCCGCAGGAAGCAAAGATTTAGCAGAAAAAACACGGGTTAAAAATTTTCGTCCCGACGAATATCCTACCAGTAACATTACCATAATTATTCTATTTCTAGGCCATTTACTGTGTTTATACCGTTCCTCAAATTGAGATGTTGTTCATTTTTAGTAGGAATTCCCAACTGGGAAATCAGGTTCTTGTTGTTGCCTTGCTTAAAAGAGGCAATCACCAGAGGTATTTTCTTAATTAGGTTGGTTACCAAGGAGCCCAGGATTGACCAATTCAGCACAATTTCAATGGTGTCGATATTGGTGATGGTCAAGGGGCGTATCTCGATAATCTTGTTTTCGGCGACGGATTGTGTGAGAAAACGGCCATTTGAAGTCAGAACGACAACAGGCTTGGTGACTTTTACACTATCCCGGGAGGCATTATTTACAGCTACTTCGGTTCGTAGCGACATACCAGCCAGGGTAATATTATGAACACGGGGGTTGACGAGAGTAAGCGATGCCAGGTCTGAGACTGTCTGCATTTTCAGAAGTCTTACAAGCCCATAAAGAGCCACACCAGCCAAAGCAACTCCCACAACTTTATTCATCGTCCTGGGATTTGAATTGGTCGCACTTTTCGCTAATCTTAGCGGATAGTTTATCAAGTACCTTTTTTACAACATAGCCAACGCCTGCGGAGGCCGCGGCATAAACCATCACATTGGCTAATGAACCAAAAGTGATCGCCATCATGACTGGCTTAACGGAAACTGCCTTCACAATACCGCCAATCATTCCTGAGACGGTTGTTACAGCACCAGTATCGAGTGTATTATTCATTCATCTTGCCTTTTGACAAGACAAGATTTTCGACTAATAATTTAGTATTATTTGGCGGTTGTAGACAGTTGTAAGTATTTGCGGATCGATATAGTTATTGTCCTGTTTTTGATTAATTTTGAATAGAATATGATGATCTATGGAAAATTGCGCATATAGACCTTTTTGAATGTGATAAGCGAATAATCATAGCGCATATAAATAAATTACCATCAAGCGAATGAAACATTTACATTAAAAATTATAAAATGAATAAAGACCAAATATTGACAGGACTTTACAACTATTTAATAGCAAATTTGCCTCCTGAAGCAATTAACCTAATTCTTCTCAATGACATAAGAGTAGAAAACTTTTTTGCTATTCATACAGGAGTTTATCTTGAGAGTTTATTAGCAGGAGGACATATAAACCAATATTCTTTCCAGCATACTATTTTATTGCAAAATCCACAAAGAGCTCACATAGACATTGCCTTTACTGATACTAACAATATTCAGACATATTTAGAATTAAAGCACTTTTCAATAACACAAAATCGTGGACAAGGACGGAGACTTTCATTTTACACAAGTAATTCTCGTGAAGGGAAAAAAGTTGGTATTGTTGGTGACTGTGAAAAGCTTGATACTTTAAGAAATAATTGATTTATTGGAAATAATATCAATTTCGTTTGTTGTGCTTTCGTTACAAATAAGCCAACACTGCAACAAATCAACGCAATGACAAATTCATTTCTAACTTATCCTGAATTAGTTGGATGGAATATTGTATACCCTGTACCATTAAATCAGCAGCAACAAAATATTGGAATAATAACTCTTCAAAAATAAAAGACAAATGACAAACGCCAGCTGGTAACAGCGTGCAAGCGCCATAGCCCTGCCGCGGGCGCAACACAGGGCTACGTCGCCTGCACGCGAACCGTTAACAGGCATTGTAAATACCATAAAGAGTAACTGTTTAGGTAAGTAATTGTGCAAAATTAGAAATAAGGTAAAAAGCAAAATTAGCTGAATATCAATCTATTATAAAGAAATAAGTCTCAGTTAATTTTGCACAACTACTTATTGGGGTTAGTAATTTTATCAACATTTTTAAAATCAGCCTTGGCAAGGTGCAATGCGGAAATACTTTAAAACCTACACCTTCTGGAAGCACTTTGGGAAGCAATGAATCCATGACAATTTTTGCGGAGGGTTCTTCAAACGTATAACATTTTCGTCTTATAAGTTGGCTCCAGTAATGGGCTTTGTTGCATGGATACTCAACAATGGTAAAATACAATAGATTGTCAAATGTGTACAACGTAAAATGGCGCCAAATTATCCAAAATAATCTACTTTGACTAGAAAAAGCCTCATTCTTTAGAACTATACCTCGTCAAAT
>JALQYJ010000002.1 GCA_023254175.1 Runella sp.
CCCGCCCACCTTCAGCCCGCTCAAGTCGGGATATGACGAATTCTTCGGCCCCATGTCCGGCGGAGTGGACTATTTCACGCATTGCAGCAACAACGGCACCCACGATCTGTACCTCAACGAGGCCGAGCATGCCGAAGAAGGAGAATATGTGCTGGTACTAGACGATATTCGAGATCCTGGCAACCTGGGTACGATGATTCGGATTGCGGATTGGTACGGGATTCGTAAAATGGTGTGCTCGCTCACCACCACCGATTGGTACAACCCTAAAGTGGTGACAGCCAGCAAAGGCTCGTTTACGCGAGTTCAGGGCTTTTACACCGATTTAGGGGCTTATTTTGAGGGGCGCTTGGCGAGCGAGGTAAGCGTTTATGGGACGTTTTTGGAAGGAAAAAATATCCATCAAATTACGTTTGCGAAAACGGGCTACATCGTAATGGGCAATGAGTCGAACGGGATTGGGAGTGAGGTTGAACAATTTGTGACGGATAAAATCACGATTCCTCGTTTTGGAGAAGCCGAATCGCTCAATGTGGGCATTGCCACGGCGATTGTGCTTGACAACTGGCGACGATAAAACGGGGACGAGACTGAACTTCTCGCCTCGGTTTTTTGCGCCGGAGACGCTGGGTCAAGAGGTTCTCAAATTGGAGTTTGGGAACGGTGAAGGGTAAAAACTTAAGACTGCGGCTCTACCGAATAGAATTGGGAAACCACCACCAGCTTATCTTGCAATATAGTGTAGGTCCTAAGTTGGGTAATTCGGAGATAGATGTGCCTTTAGCATATGCCAGCTATTACCACTTGGAAGAACTTCTTCGTTACCAAGCATTAAATAAAAAGAAAAATAGATGGTAGTTGCCCATGAAGCCATTTGAAACCTCTACGTCGCACATAGATAACCAACTGTGGATCCAGTTACAAGCTGGGAGCGAATGGGCGTTGGGCAGGCTCGTCAAAAAATACTTCAATCCTTTACAAAATTACGGATGCAAATTTGTGCCGTCCGAAGATTTTGTAAAAGATTGTGTTCAAGAGGTATTTATAGAAGTTTGGCAACGGCGTGAACGCCTAAGCACACCCATAAGTGTGAGAGCCTATTTACTAAGTTCAGTGCGCAAGAAAGTACTGCGGGAGGGATTTCGACAACGTATTCTCAAAGACGAACACCATGAAATTGATAGGGTACTCGATTGGCATTCGCTCGAGCTTCCCCACGAATGGGCAATTATTGAACAGGAAAACGTGGAATTGCTGACTCAAAAAATTACGATGCTTTTGGATAAGCTGCCTAAACGCCAACGCGAAGTTATTTATTTACAGTTTTACCAAAACCTGAATCGAGATGAAATCGCACAAATCATGGAGATTAATCCACAGTCGGTTTCAAATTTGGTACAGTCGGCGCTGAAAGTATTTCGGGCTCATTGGCAAGTGATTTAAGTGTTTTTAGGATTAATTTCATTCCATCGACAGTTCTAAGATGTCGTGGCTATGCCCCTGGCTTGTCAACGGGATTCTTGTTTTCTACGAAGATGTAGGGGGATACGCCCCTGAAAATGAGGAGAAAAAGGGGCGTTAGCCCCGTAATCTTCGAAATGGCGAAAACATATACGCAATTGTATATACAGTTTTTTCTGTACAAGGCCGGCAAAACCTCATCAAATTTTTCTTGAAAAATTTGATGAGGTTTATGACCCCAGATAAGTATTTGAATGGTATGATTAGAAGTTTTGAGGGAACATTAGCCCCGAAATCTTCTAAACCTTGTAAAAAAAAATGAAGAAGAAAGGAGTATATCAGTTGGCTTAGCGCCATCTGATAGGAAACGTTTACCATTTCCCAATGAGTTTTTACCGCTCGTACCAGTTAGAAGACTTTGCCCGCGATGAATCATTTCGTCAATGGGTGCTGGAACACGAGCCTATCAATACCCAATTTTGGCAAGAATGGCTTGTTGAAAATCCTGATTGCCGCCAAAAAGTACATTTGGCCAAAGCATTTTTATTAGCCTTAGAAGAAAACGAAACCGACTTGTCGGAGTTGGAATTAGACTCCATTACCGAACAAATTCTCCAAGCGCCTCCTACATCATCATCTCGTTTTCGGCAATTCCCTCTTTTGCAGTGGGCGGCGTCAATACTCCTACTTGTGGGAATTGGATGGGGGGGGTACTCCTACTTTAGCCCGACAGTAGCGAACGAAAGCCTAACCGCGGTAGTTTTCAAAAAAGATTACCTCGAACAGGCTAATCCAACTGAACGTGTGCAGCAAATTACATTGCAGGATGGAAGCACTGTTTCGTTGTATCCTAAAAGCAGGATTCGTTATCCACAGCCTTTTCGTTCTCAAGTGCGGGAGGTTTATTTAGAAGGCAAAGCTTTTTTTGAGATTACCAAAAAAACCCAGCAGCCATTCTGGGTTTATACTGACCATATTTCTACCCAAGTATTGGGTACAAGCTTTTGGGTGCAGGCTTTCTCGGAAGCTGAAGAAGCCAAAGTTGTTGTGAAGACGGGTAGAGTTTCGGTATTCACCAGAAAAGACCTCGAAAATACGTCCACATTGTCAAAAACGATGAAGGCGGGGGTCGTGCTCTCACCTAATCAGCAAGTGGCATTCTCAATACCCCAAGAGCGCTTTTTAAAATCAATTGTAGAGACTCCTATCGCGGTTGTAAAGACTCCTCTTAGTAACTATTTGTTTGAAGAAACACCTGTTTATCAGGTGTTTGATTTGATTCAAAAAACCTACGGCATCTCGGTTATTTACGATGCCAAAGCCCTCGAAAACTGCTTTATCACAGCTACTCTTACCGACGAGTCGTTGTTTGATAAACTAGACCTCATCTGCAAAATTACACATTCGACCTACGAAATCGTTGATGCTCAAATCATTGTTCATAGTCGAGGGTGTAAATAGAACTTTTTTTAAAAAAAATTTTAAAAAAAGAAGTATTTTAGGTGCTACTTTGCCATCCATGATAAAATCACATATCTTATCATGGATAAATTCTACAACAAACCCCATTTCTGCTGGACGCTCATGAGGATTTCATTGACGCAGCTGCTGATTGCAATCCTGTTCATGGGAGTATCTCATGCCCATGATGCGAGTGCTCAAGAAGCCCTCGATCAAAAAGTAACCGTAAAACTTACTAACGAGGATTTAAAAACAGCCTTAGGAACCCTACAACGTGCTACTAGCGTACGATTTATTTACAACCCTCGGGAAATCAAAGTCACCCAAAAAATCAACTTGGATGCGAAAAATGAAAAGCTGAAAGAGGTACTAGAACAAGTGCTGAACCCGCTTAAAATTGGCTACGAAGTGAAAGGGAAGCAAATAGCTCTCTTCAAAAAAGAAGTGAGCCTGAGTCCTATTTCTCAGCAGGTACCTAGTTTGTTAACCACTCAATCGCTCGATCAGGGCGTTACTGGAAAAATTACGGACGATAAAGGCGAAGTTCTAGTAGGTGTAAATGTTCAAGTAAAAGGAACCACTCGCGGCGCTACAACGGATGCCAACGGAAGTTACCGTTTGTCGGTGCCCGACGGAAAATCGGTACTGGTTTTTTCATACATTGGATACATCAAACAAGAAATTGTGGTTGGTAATCAGAGTATTATCAACGTGAAGCTGTCAGCTGACGACAAAAGCTTGGAAGAAGTGGTGGTGGTGGGTTACGGAGTTCAAAAAAAAGTAAACATGACGGGTGCCGTATCAACCATTGATTCAAAAGCGATTGAAAACCGTCCCGCAAGCAACCTAGCTACTGCCATGCAAGGAACTTCGCCAGGGTTGATAATTCAACGTACCACTGGGCAGCCTGGTAGTGAAGGGGTGAGCATTCAAATTCGGGGGGCAACGACTGCCAACGGAAGCGTAGACCCTTTGATGATTTTGGACGGGGTGGCTGTACCTATTTCGACACTCCAAACCATGAATCCCAACGACGTAGAAAATATCAGCGTGTTGAAAGACGCCGCTGCCGCTGCTATCTATGGAGCACAAGCAGCAGGTGGGGTAATTTTGGTGACAACTAAAAAAGGAAAATCGGGAAAAGTAACGTTTGATTACCTTTCTCAATTCGGAACCGATTGGTCTATCAACGTACCTAGCCGGATGTCGTTGTTGGAAGAAGCTGAATTTTCGAATTTGGCCCGTAAAAACTCAGGCAGCGGCCCCGAATATTCTGCATTTGATTTGGAACAAATCATGAACAAGGTCCCGTACGTAGTGAACCCCGCCGATACCACTACGTATTTGTTTTATAACCAAGAGCCGTTGACCAACCAAGTATTGAGCAAATATACCTCCATGCAAACGCATAACTTAACCATGCGGGGAGGGACGGACAAATTAAATTTCTTGGTTTCTGGAGGGTTTTATGGGAAAAATGGGGTCTTCAAAATTGGGCCTGACAACAACGAACGCTACAATCTCCGCCTTAATTTAGGTGCTAAATTGACCGAAAAACTTTCTCTCGATGCACGGGTTACCTACACGGGTGAGCGTACTAAAACTCCCGCTGCCGACGTAAACGGAGGTGGGCTTTTGTATCAAATTTATCGTTTGCGTACTCGTACCCCATTTTTTACTCCAGAAGGTCGCTACAACGGCGCAGGCTCGGCTGCAACGGCTTACGCAACCATGGAAGCAGGAGGGTACAACAACCTTTATAAGAACTTCTTTGATGGAACATTTACCCTCCAGCACAGCGGCCTAGTGAAAGGCTTGAACCTTCGTGCGGTAGTAGGAACGCAGTACCGTCGTGGTGATAGAAACCGCTTTAATCGTACAGTACCATTGTGGGGGCGTTCACGGATTTTGAACTACCTCAACCAAGTGAACTCGTACGAAATTACCAATGAATTGACCAAAAATACTAATATTCAGTTATTGGCTAACTATGATTTCAAAATCGGGGCTAAACATAATTTTGGCCTTTTTGCAGGGTATCAGTGGGAGTCGTTTCGTTATAGTCAGGTCTTCAACCGTGCTAGTAACTTAGTGAGCAACGACCTGCCTACGCTCAACCTAGGCGACGAAAAAACGAAAGTCAACAGTCAGGCCATTGCTACCAATGCGTTCCAGTCTATTTTTGGACGTTTTAATTACAATTACGGGGATAAATACTTGGTAGAAGCGACATTGCGTCAGGATGAAAGTTCGAAATTGGCGCCAGGAAGCCGTGTGAAGGTCTTCCCATCGGCGTCGTTGGGGTGGAACGTACACCGTGAGTCTTGGTTTGGAAGCAGTCTCGGATTTATTTCGGAATTGAAACTCCGCGCCTCTTGGGGGCGTCTCGGGGGTGCATTGGGGAACACCATTGGTAACTACGACTATCTCAATCAACTTTCGCAGGGGTCTTCGTTGGTGTTGGGTGATTCTCGGGCTACCTTTATTTTCCAGAATGCGATTCCTTCAGCAAACCTTTCTTGGGAAACGATTGAAACCACCAACGGAGGAGCCGATTTAGGCTTTTTCCAAAATAAACTTCAAATCACCGCCGATTACTACGTGAAGTATAACCGCAATATGCTTACGGCACAGTTGTTGCCAGCGACCATCGGGATAAACACGCCTCGTAAAAACAACGGTGAGCTAAAATCGTGGGGATGGGAATTGGAAGCGCGCTACCGTGGCCGTTTGGGCAAAGAGTTTAACTACAACGTATCGTTCAACTTGTCGGACAACAATAACAAACTTATTGCTTTCTCGGGCCGTAATATCGTCGGAATGGGAACCAACGGAACCATCGAAAACTACCCGCTCAACTCCATTTGGGGGTATCAAACGGCAGGATATTTCCAAACCGCCGACGAAGTGAAAGCTTGGGCATTTCAGGATAGCCGTGCGGGCGCTGGTGACGTAAAGTACATTGACCAAAATGCCGACGGCCGTTTGACCGTAGGACGTGGTACCACCGAAGATTATGGCGATATGGTTTTTTTGGGAACAACCAACCCTCGTCTTTTGTACGGAGCTAATTTAGGTTTTCAATGGAAAGGTTTAGATTTCTCGATGTTCTTTCAAGGCGTAGGAAAGCGTAATTATCGTCCTGGGACGGAGTCGATTGCACCGTTGTTGGTAACTTGGAAGCAAGCCCTTGGCATTCACCGTGACTATTGGACACCTGAAAACCCCAATGCAACTTATCCTCGACCTTTTATTGGGGCTACTCACAACTACCTGTCGTCAGATAAATGGGTGTTGAACGCTCGTTACACGCGTCTGAAAAACATTCAGGTAGGTTATACCTTACCAGCCCGCTGGACAGAGCGCCTTAAAGTGTCGCGTGCTCGTTTCTTCTTCTCGGGGCAAGATTTGTTTACCATCTCGGGCTTAGGTGTTTTCCAAGGCTACTATGACCCCGAAACCCGTGATAACGTAGAAAACGATTATCCATTCTTTGCAACGGCCTCAGTTGGCTTAAACCTCTCGTTTTAAGTATTGTACATCGGCCAAAGGTGGTATCTTTTAAATTGAAACAACATGAACAAGACATATTCATTTTTTACCAAAAAAGTAGCAATAGCGGCGGTATGCGGGCTGACTTTCCTCTCAGCCTGTGATGTAACTCGCCTGCCCGAGACATCCATTAGCGATGAAACGTTTTGGCGTTCGGAAACCGATTTAAAAGCAGCTTGCAACTATTTATACACGTTTTTACCCGCGTTTAACAACGAAGATAACTGGTCGGACGATGCAACAGGTTTGACCGTTAGCAACATTAACGATGGGACACGTTTAGCACCTGCTACTGATGTGAATTACAGCAACCCGTATCGGTTGATTCGCGCGGCCAACAACATTGTTGAAAAAGCACCACGTGCCAATTTAGCAGCGGCCATTCAAGACCGCTATCTGGGTGAGGCTCGCTTTTTCCGTGCGATGGGGTACTATGATTTGTTGCGTAAATACGGAAGCGTTCCTCTGATTTTGAAGACATTGTCGGACGAATCACCTGAGTTGAAAGGCCCTGCTGCTACGCGTGACCAAATCATTGATCAGATTTATCAGGACTTGGATTTTGCGGCTTCTAAGCTTCCGACTCCAACAGCGTTGGGAACGGCAGACTACGGACGTATCTCTAACACAGCCGCGTTGGCGTTTAAGGCACGGGTAGCTTTGTTTGAAGGCACTCGAGCTAAATTTCACAAGTACGGCGAGCCAAACAAACACCTGACGTTGGCGGCAACTGCGGCCAAAGCGGTGATTGATAGCAAACAGCATGATTTGTTTACGGGTGGCTATTTCAATCTTTTCCAATATGCAGGCGAAGGCCGTGCCAACCGCGAAAACATCATCGTAAGACAATATGGGGTGTCGCTGACCGACCGTGTGGTAACGCACACGTACTTCCGTGGAACGGTTGAAAACGGGAATTTAAACCCTACTAAAAGCCTGATTGATTCGTATTTGATGAAAGATGGCCTGCCAACGTCGAAGTCGCCTTTGTACACCCTTCCAACCACAACGGTAGAGGTGTATCAAAACCGTGATACGCGTATGATTGATACCTACATGAAGCGTGGGGATTCGTGGATTGCTACTTCCCCTGTATTTAACGTCCCTAGTTTAGTGTTTGCCAAAACAGGGTTTACGTTCCGTAAATATTCTGACATCAACGACTGGAATAACCAAGCCTCGACGATGGATTACATGATTTTGCGCTATGCCGAAGTGTTGTTGATTTATGCCGAAGCTCGTTTTGAATTAGAAGAAAAAATCAGTGATACCGATTTAGACTTGACCATTAACCGTACGCGAGCGCGGGGAGGTTTACCTAAATTGACCAATGAATTTGTAACAAAAAATGGCCTGAACATGCGCGAAGAAATTCGTCGCGAGCGCCGTGTAGAATTGGCGCAAGAAAGCCACCGCTATTGGGATTTGAACCGCTGGAAAACCGCTGAGATAGAAATGCCTAAGCCTATTTTAGGAAACTTCTTCTTTAAAACTGAGTTTGGAACAACAGTGCAGGTCAACCTGACCCCCGATAATTTTATTCAAGTCCAAGCGGCAAGTTTCCGTAAGTTCGATCCTGCCAAAGACTACTTGTGGCCGTTGCCTATCAATGAGTTAGCATTGAACCCATCCTTAAAACAAAACCCAGGGTGGTAGCTAAGTGGTGAGGGTTGCTCACCACCAGATTAATGCGCTCTATTTGTTTGTAAAGCCCTCTCAGCCAATAATGTTGAGAGGGCTTTTTTTTGCTGTTTTTAAAAAATTATCAGATAACTAAGTTAGGAAATTACTTGCTTCATCTTGAAGTAATGACGAAAATCTTTTTTACTTTGTGTACATCTCTATGAAACCCATCTTTTCCTCCGCACGCTTGGTTGCTTACCTTTTGTTGATTTCCGTAGCTTCTCAGTTTTCCTTTACGACGCCGACGCCAGCCGGCAAAGAAAAAGAAGATTGGATTCATCTTTTTAATGGAAAAGACATTAAAAATTGGACGGTAAAAATCCATCACCACGAGACAGGCGACAACTTTGGTGATACCTTTCGGGTAGAAGATGGAATCATAAAAGTGCGCTACGACAAGTACGATAAATTCAACGAACGTTACGGGCATTTGTACTTCAATACGCCCTATTCGTACTATCATTTGTCGATGGAGTACCGCTTTACGGGGATTTGGCGCGAAGACGCCCCCGATTATACGAAACTCAACAGTGGCGTCATGTTCCATTCGCAAGACCCCCGTACCATGCCTAAAGAACAAGATTGGCCGATTTCGGTGGAAATGCAGTTTTTGGCTGGGCTTGGAGACGGCAAGCCGCGCCCCACGGGCAATATGTGTTCACCAGGCACGGATGTGATTTTTCAGGGTGTGAAAGACCCGCGTCACTGCATCAATTCTACTTCAAAAACGTACCCCAAAGGCGAGTGGGTGAAGGCTGATTTAGTTGTTTTGGGCGATTCGTTGGTGCAGCATTTTATCAACGGTGAAAAAGTATTGGAATACGCAAAACCCCAAATTGGAGGAGGAGTTGCCAACCGTTTTGACCCTGCCCAAAAAATTGACGGAAAGCTCCTCAAAGAAGGCTTTATCGCCCTCCAAAGCGAAGGACAAGAAATAGACTTTCGTAACATAAAACTCCTCAATTTGGAAGGTTGCAAAGATGTAAAATCAAAGGCATATCGCAGCTATTTTGTCAAGAACAACCCCGTATTGTGCCGCTAAAAACTATCTATCCAATGATGAAACAACTGTTTACCCTTCTTCTTTGTGCGAGTTCGCTGTCGGGTTTTGCGCAAAAATCGCAACGCTACCAACACGAAACTTTTTCCCAAATCGACTCCGTCATCAATGTTCCCTACGGCGAAGCGCAGAATGTTAAAGGCGAAAATGAAAAACTCCTGCTAGATGTTTACAGCCCCCACGGAGACACGCTTCGCAGGCGCCCGCTCGTGGTGTTTGTACACGGAGGAGGTTTTACGGGAGGAGATAAAAAAGTGGGGTATCCGTTGTTGTTCAGCTATGGATTGGCCAAAAGAGGCTACGTCTGTGGCTCCATCAACTATCGGTTGGGCGTGGAAGAACCCAAAAACGACAAAAGCTATTTTGAAGCCATGTACCGCGCCGTGCAAGACACCAAAGCTGCCATTCGCTTTTTTAGAAAAAATGCCGAACAATACGGAGTTGACACGTCCCAAATTTACCTCATGGGAGGTTCGGCGGGTGCCATGACCGCCCTGCACGCGGCGTATTTGGACGCGAAAGAAGTGCCTGCCTACGTCAACACCGAGCGCTGGGGAGCGTTAGAAGGTAATAGCGGTAATGCAGGCTTTTCGTCGAAAGTGAAAGCCATCATTAATTGCTGGGGAGCGATGGTTGATTATCGTTGGATTCAGAAAGGCGACATTCCCAATTTCAACATTCACGGGGTGGCCGATAAACTCGTGCCCTCCGACTCTTCCTTATCGTACAACGGCTTTAAGTACGGAAGCCAAGTTGTTTTTGAACATTCGTTGGCCTTGGGCATCGCCACGGGAATACGTTTGTACGAAAAAACAGGCCACACCCTCGACAACGATAAATCTAAACAAACCCAAGCCCTCGATGAAGCGGGGTATTGGCTGGCGGCGCAGCGCAAAGGCAAGTTGAACGTCACGCGTTTTGAAAAGGAAATTCTGGCGTTTGAAGAGTCCAGTAAAACCGAAACTTACACCAACAACGCGATTTTGGTGACAGGAAGCTCGTTTGTGCGTTTGTGGAAAAATATCAAACAAGACCTCGCTCCGCACGAAATCATTCACCGTGGCTTTGGTGGCTCAACGGTGGCCGAAATGGCGTATTATATTCCGCGTATTTTGGGCAAACATCAACCCAAAGCGGTTGTAATTTATACGGGTAGCAACGATATCGCCGATGCACCGCTTGATAAAACGCCCTTGCAAATTCTCGAAACCTACAAAGTGGTCGTAAAAAACATACGGGCGAAGTTGCCCAACGTGGCTATTTATTGGATTGCGATTTCTCCCAACGAACGTCGCTGGGGAGTGCAAGACAAAATTCTGGAAGCCAATGCGTTATTGAAAAATTACTGCGAGTCAACTCCCAAGCTACACTACATCGAAACCATGCCGCAGTTGTTGGGGAAAGATGGCAAATACCAGCCCGAATTGTACATTGGCGATAAGCTGCATTTCAACGAAAAAGGCTACGAGATTTGGACAAAAGTAATCGGGGGTGTACTTAATCGTGATTTTGGTAAGAAATAAGCGTTTTGTCATTAAATTCGCAAAATGACTAAACCTGCTTCTTCACCCACGCTCTCTCGTCAGTTGGGGCTGTTAAGCCTCACCGCGACGGGGATTTGCTCCATGATTGGAGCCTCTATTTACATTGTGCCCATCATGATTCAGCGCAACGTGCCTGGCATTGGCCCGTACGTATTGCCTGCGTTTTTGTTGGCGGCTGTTCCGGCGTTATTGGCGGCTTTTGCCTACGCCAGTTTATCGTCGGCCATGCCCCAAGCGGGTGGGAGTTACGTTTTTGCCAGCCGAGGGTTACATCCGTATCTGGGCTTTGTAGCGAGTTTTTCGCAGTGGTTTGGCCTCACGATTGTTATTGGTGTCATTTGTTACGTCATTGTGCCGTTCTTTAGGGATATTGCCAACGCACTCGACTGGGTCAACGCCGCCCAATTGCTCGAAACGGGCTGGGTACGACTCACGTTGGCACTGGCGCTGCTCTGGACGTTTGTGGGAATAAACATGCGCGGATTGGCGTTCTACGAACGTACCCTCATTCCGCTCATGGTGTTGATGTTTGTGCTGGGAGCCATCGTTATTGTGGCGGGTTTTTACTTTAGCCATGCTGATTTTGTGGCTACGTTGGCTGCAAAAGAAAACCGCCAAGTTGCCATTTCGAGTGTGGCTACGTTTGATTGGAGCACGTTTTTATCGGCAGGTGCGGTGTTGTTTGCCAGTTTTATTGGGTTCGACTCCATTGCGCAGGCAGGGGGCGAGGCCAAAAACCCTGAGAAAATGCTGCCCCGTGCCATTGCGTTGGCCGTACTCATCGTAGGTTGTTTTTACTTCGTATTTACGGCGGCCGTTTACCACGCTATCCCGTGGCAGTACATTGCCGAAGAAGCCAGCAAAAAAGATATTTCTGCCCCTGGACTATTTAGTATTTTATTGTCTCGGCAGTGGGGCGTCGCGATTTTGATAGGTGCGACCATTGCCTTGCTCAACGACCTGCCCGCCATGCTGTTATCGGTTTCTCGGCTGCTTTTTGCGTGGGCCGAAGATGGAATATTCCCTAAAACCCTCGCCGATATCGACCCACATACGCACACGCCCAAACGCGCCTTGTTACTGAGTGGAGGAATGGCTACGATTGGGATACTAGGAAGCCATTTTGCCAGCGATTTTTTCTTGGGAATTGACATCATGGTAACCAGCATGTTGGTCAATTTTCTGTTGATGTGCATTACTTTATTGACCCTTCCCAAACGAAATCCCGTCATTGCGCAACGCATCAAAGTACTGGCGTCGCCTATGCTGCGTCGTGCGCTGGCGTGGGCAGGGATTGGATGTTTGGTGGCATTTTTGGGAATACACGTGTGGAAAGACCTTCAGACGTCGGTAGGGGCGTGGTATTTTCATTCTACCTACGTGTGGCTTTTGGTGATGGGTGCGGCTTCGCTGATTTATGTTCGCAGAAGGCCGCTGACTGACAACGATTAACGATACAAACGAATGCATACTTTAGTAACCCCCGATTTTCAAACGTCCAACGTCATAACCGGACTTTGGCAAATTGCAGATATGGAACGCGATGGACGCTCGTTGGATTTGGACGAGGCCGCACGGGCGTTGGTTCCGTACGTAGAAGCAGGTTTTACGACCTTCGACATGGCCGACCATTATGGTTCGGCGGAAATTATTGCGGGGATTTTACACAAAAAATATGTTCCCAAAGACTCGGTGCAACTACTGACCAAATGGGTGCCGACGCCAGGAAAGTTAACCAAAGAAGCGGTGCGCGAAGCAGTGCAGACCTCGCT
Organism: Runella sp.; assembly: GCA_023254175.1. Lineage (GTDB taxonomy): Bacteria > Bacteroidota > Bacteroidia > Cytophagales > Spirosomataceae > Runella. Next base: position 12,534 of record JALQYJ010000002.1, read on the forward strand.
CCAACGAATGCAGCTCGAAACGCTTGATTTGCTGCAATACCACGCCTGGAACTACGCCGACCCCGCGTGGCTCGACCAGTTGTTTTGGCTGCAAGAGTTGCAAGAAGAAGGGCTTATAAAGCACCTCGGTTTGACCAATTTTGACACCGCGCACCTGAAAATGGTCTTGGATAGTGGCATCAAGGTGGTGTCTAACCAAGTGTGTTTTTCGCTGCTCGACCAACGGGCGCAACGCTTTATGCTGGACGTGTGCCAACAATACGGCGTACAACTACTGGCGTTTGGTACGGTAGCGGGTGGTTTTTTGAGCGAAAAATGGCTGGGAAAACCCGAACCAACCCAAGATAATTTGGCGACTTGGTCGCAGATGAAATATAAACGGTTTATTGACCAAGCGGGGAGTTGGGAACAGTTCCAACAACTGCTTTCGACTTTATCGACCATCGCGCAGCGGCATTCGCTGGACGTTGCCAACGTGGCGAGTCGCTACATCATGGAGCAGCGCGGCGTGGGCGGGGTGATCATTGGGGCAAGACCCAGCCAAAGCGAGCATATTCGGTCGAACCGCCGTTTGTTTGAACTCCAACTTTCGCAGGAAGAAAAGGCAGAAATAGCGGCTGTTTTGGGGGGACTAAGCCCCATTCAGGGTGATTGTGGGGACGAATACCGCAAGCCCCCCTTTCTCACGGCTTCGGGCGATTTGAGCCACCACATTGCGAGTTTTCCTGCCCCTTATGCCACCAAAATCGGCCACGACGGACGTACTCATGCCCTGAGCGGGACGATTTGGGAAGACATTGCGGGCTTTAGCCGTGCCGTAAAACGCGGCAATAAAATTGTGATTTCGGGCACGACAGCCACCCACGGCCACCGCGCGATTGGCGGCAACGACCCCGCTTCGCAGGCTCATTTTATCATCGACAAGCTGGAAGGGGCGCTGCAGTCGTTGGGGGCCAAGTTGGAAGATGTGGTTCGGACGCGCATTTTTATCCGAAATATCGACGATTGGGAGCCCATTGCCCGCGTCCACGGGGTTCGGTTTGCCACGATTCAGCCCGCCAATACGATGGTGCGGGCCGATTTGATTGGCGATGAATACTTGGTCGAAATGGAAGCCGAGGCGATGATTGAACCATAAAATGGAGGGAATAAACGCAAGCATGGCAAACGACTTTAACACCGCTTGGCGCAAAACAGCCTCGACCATTTACCAAAAACCCAACGATTCTAAAATTTTTGGGTCGGTGGAAGTGGACATCACCGAGCTGGAAACTTATATTCAACAACAGCGTAAAGCGGGGGTGAAAATTACGCTTACGCATTTTTTCCTATTGGCAACCGCCCGTGCCCTCCGCGACGAAGTCCCTGAGTTTAATACCTACGTCAAACGCGGCACTATCGTACCTTTTCCAAGTATTGACGCCACGGTAAGTGTCTTGATGGCCAACGGTGAAATGGGTTCGGTAAAAATTCAACACATTGATAAACATACGCTTGCGACGTTGGCGGAGGCGTTGCGGCAAGCGATTCAAGAGGCGCAAAAGGGCGACGACAAATCTAAAAAACAGAAAGAAATGTTGGCGCGCATTCCGTGGCCTTTCCGCGACTACGTGTATCGCCTGATTCGGTACGTGACCGTGCGCTTGGGGTCGACGATTCCTAGTTTGGGGCTTTCGGCCAATAATTTTGGCGCGTTTTTTCTTTCCAATATCGGCAGCATTGGGTTGGACATGGGCTACCCCGCTTTGTTTCCCTCGGCCAATGTCTCCTTTGTGTTGATTTTAGGGGGTGTTTCCCCAAAACCATGGGTGGTAAACGGGCAAGTCGTTCCTCGCACGATTCTTTCGCTCGGCGCTGCCCTCGACCACCGCGTAGTGGACGCCTCGCACGGGGGAAAGTTGTTTAAATACCTCAAAAAAATGATTACGAATCCTAGTTTGCTCGAACGCTAGTTGCTATCCAAGCAACGCTTAGTCGAAAATAGTTAACGCTCCCCCCTCCAACTTTGTCACCTCGACAAATGAGAGGGCTACCCCCCCCTCAGTAAATTTTATCTTTTTTATAAATTAGATAGTTAGTTTTGAGGTCAACTAATCTTTTTGATATATTTACAAAGCGGCATACGCCTTTGCGCTTGCTCCCTCATTGGCTTTTAAATACGTTTTGGGTGGAATGCTACGCATAGTATCGTTTTACCCGTGAAATAGGTTAGTTTTTGGGGTAATAATAGGTGCGTACAATACAAAAAGTACTGCAAAACTTTCGCCTATTTGGGAGTTGCGACGAAATACCTTCGCTACGGCACTTCGTGGAACTCGGGATGTAATCCCCGCCACGTTGGATGCAAGTGTATTAAGACAACGACCCGACAAAAGAGTAACGAACTTAAACTAAGAAAAAGTAAACCATTTTGACAGGTGGACACAGACATAAAAACGATATTACAAAGGGACAGCGAGTAAGCCGACACTAAAGCCTACCCTTCTGTATTTTTATTTTTTCCCAGCGCACTTTTTAAAAAATAATTTCCAGACAGCCCGCATTTTGCACATTTGGTTTTGCCCGACACACAAGCCAACCCTTCACAAAACCAAAAGAGCAAAATTTACCCACCGTACAGTGACAGTTTCTAAATAAAGGGTATATTTGACACTTCTGTCCAAAACATTTTGTCTAAATGAGCAACGTAACATTCGGTGACTATATCAGGAAACGAAGAGAGGAAAAAAAACTTCCATTGCGTAAAGTGGCTGCTCACCTCGACATTGACACCTCGACATTGAGTAAAGTGGAAAGAAGTGAAAGACCAGCGTCACTGGACTATCTGAAACCATTGGCAGAAATTCTGGACCTAGACTTAAAAGAAGTTCAGACAACCTTCATTGCAGACAAAATCAATAAAGACTTTGGAGGCTTAGAACATTTGACAGAAGGATTAAAAGAAGCAGAAAAACAACTTAAAATAAGAAAGAAATAGATGCCAACAAAGTTTTTTACAAATCAAGACGACAACAGCTTACTCAAGAAATTTGAGGGAGTATTTACTAATATTGACAGCATTCGTCATTTTGATGCACTCGTTGGCTATTTCAGAACATCAGGTTATTTCAAAGTTCGGGCTTTTCTAGACAAGATTCCAAGAATCAGAATTTTGGTAGGAATCAATGTTGACCAGCTCATCAAAAAGTATCACAACAAAGGACAATTTTATCTTGATAACCCGGAAGAAACTAAAGCCGACTTCTTAGAGGAAATCATCAAGAATATCCAGGAAGCAGATTATGATGAAGTGACAGAGAAAGGAATCATTCAATTTATTGATGACCTTATCAGCGGCAAAATAGAATTAAGAGCTCATCCTAAAAAAAAGATTCACGCGAAGGTTTACATTTTCAGACCGGCGTCGTTCAATGAGCACGCGCCTTGCGAAGTAATCACAGGTTCGTCCAATTTGACTGATGCCGGTCTTGGTGCAAATCCTGAATCCAATTATGAATTCAATGTTAGTCTGCGTGACTATGAAGATGTAAAATTCGCTACCGAAGAATTTGAAAGACTTTGGAACGAATCTGTTCCAATACTTCATGCAGAAGCCGAAGCTATCAGAAAGAAAACATATTTGCGTGACGACTTTACTCCATTTGAGTTGTATATCAAAATGCTGATAGAATATTTCGGTAAACGAGTTGAATACGACCCATACAACATTGATTTATTGCTTCCCGACAAGTTCATGCGTTTGAAATATCAATCAGACGCAGCCAATCAGGGTTACGCAATCATGATGAAGCACAACGGATTTATCCTTGCTGATGTAGTTGGTTTGGGTAAAACTATTATCGCTTGTATGGTGATAAAGAAATTCATTTACGAAAACGGAACGCATTCAAAAATTCTAATTGTGGTGCCTCCGGCATTGGAAGCAAACTGGAGAAGAACAACAGAAGATTTTCAAATTAAAAATCACTTTGAATTTATTACCCTTGGCAGTTTGCACAAAATCCTCAATGAGGACAATTATAGCTATTCCAACGCTGATAAATTTGATTTAATAGTTGTTGACGAATCACACAAGTTCAGAAACGACTATACTGAAATGTATTTGGCATTGCAGGAAATTTGCAAAAAGCCGAGAAGCCGACCTTCTGAAAATGGAGACACACGAAAGAAAGTAATTCTGATTTCGGCAACACCATTAAACAACAGGCCGCAGGACATCGAAAATCAACTTTACCTGTTTCAGGACAAAAGAAACAGCACGTTAGAGAATATCCGCAACCTACAGGACTATTTCAAGCCACTTAACGAACAATATAAGAAACTCGCTGCTGAAAAGACCCTTAACATCAAAAAGCTAAAATCGCTTTTTCAAAAATTACGGGATGATGTTGTAGAACCTTTGGTAATTCGCAGAACGAGAACCGACATAGAGAAAAACAAAGAATATCTCGAAGACATGAAAAGTCAGGGAATCATCTTTCCAAAAGTTGATGACCCTATTTCCCTTTACTATGAACTGGATGGCAAACTCGCAACTTTGTTTTATGAAACAGTTTCGTTGATTACCGGATTAGATGAATACGGAAACGAAACTGATGGCTTAGGTTATTATCGTTACCGTGCCATCGAATTTTTGGCAAACGAGGAAGACAAAAAGATTTACGGTAACGTAAAATCAATTTCCGGTCGCTTAAGTGCAATTATGAAAACGCTTTTAGTGAAGCGTTTGGAAAGCAGTTTTTTCGCCTTTACTCAATCTATCAATCGCTTTCAACGAGCCATTGACAATATGATTGAAATGTTTGAAAATGACAGGGTATTTGTTGCACCTGACCTTGACATCAATAAACTATTAGAAGAAGGTTTAAGCTATGACCAGATTGAAGCCAAAATAAATGAGAAAGGCGGCAACAATAAGGAGTTTAAAAAATCTGCATTTGACAAGAAGTTTCTTGCATTACTGAAGTCCGACAAGGAAAAAGTGGACGATTTGGTTTTGCGTTGGAGCAAGGTAAAAAAAGACCCGAAACTGGATGCATTCAGCGAAAAACTGAAAACCGAATTTTTCAAAAGCAAAAAACACAACCCAAGCGGTCAATTGGTGATTTTCTCCGAATCAAAAGAAACCGCAGAACAACTTTCAGAGCAAATCAGCAAGCACTTCAAATTTCGTGTTCTGACAGTAAGTGCTGAGAACCGTAAAACCGTTGAAAATATTCTTCGTGAAAACTTTGATGCCAACCTTGAAGAAGAAAAATGGAAGAATGATTACGACATCATCATTACCACAGAAGTTTTGGCAGAAGGTATCAACTTGCATCGCAGCAACTTAATTGTAAACTATGATGTGCCCTGGAATGCCACCCGTTTAATGCAACGAATTGGTCGTGTGAACAGGATTGGTTCAAGAGCAGAACAGATTTTTGTTTACAACTTCTACCCTTCGGCACATGGTGACGAGCAAATTAAATTGGTGAATAATGCCTTGAGAAAATTGCAGTCCTTTCATACTGCCTTTGGGGAAGACAATAAGATATTCTCTTTGCTTGAGGAAAAAGGTGATGGTGCCTTATTCGGCAACAAAATTCAAAAAGAAGAAAGCGAGATTCTGAATTATCTCAACGAGTTGAGAGATTTTAAAAAGAAGCATCCGAAACGCTTTGCGGAAATTTCAAAAATCCCCAACAAGGCACGTTGCGGTAGAAAAGCGGATAAAGGTCATCAGCTTACTTTAATGGAAGCAGAAATAGGCGAAATAAATTATCCGCTTCAAAACACTTCACTCACTTACCTGAAAAGTGAGAATCATCCCGGAATATTCTGCTTGATAACACCTGATTTCAATATCATTGAATTGAATTTCCTGCAAGCGGTAAAAGTCTATAAAGCTGAGGAATCTGAAAAAGCAGTTCCATTGCATTCACAGCATTATGAACAAACCGTAAAAGGACTGGACTACTTTAAATCGGAAAAGAATCAGGAAAATGTGCAGACCATTTCTCGAAAAAACCTAAGCCCTGCCGAAAACAAAGCCATCACAAACATCAATGCTATCATCAAAGTAGCACCTACCGAACAAAAAAGAATGGCATTGCAACGAGCACTCGACCTGATAAAAAAAGGAACATATGGCTCAAAAGGTTTACCGAAATCCATCAACGACTTTTTTGCAGCAAATGGAAAACTACTCAAAGAGCCTCCCAAGTTTGTTGAACAGCTATTTATTGACCTTTTGGACAATTACGACCTATCCTCCAATGCAGAAGCAGGAGAAGAAAAGAGAGGTGGTCAAGGTATCGTGAATCCTAAAATTGTTTTAACGCAAAGCTTCGTATAACCAATGGCAAACAGAACACAAATACAAACCGCATTACAGAAGCCTTACGACAGACTACTTTTTGGAAAAGAAGTATTAAGTCCGGTTTTCGGTTCATGCTTCACATTGAGCACTTCTGCCGTTCCTGCATCGGTGCAGCCCAATAAATCGGAGCAAGCCGTTATTCAGTCTGTGGCCATTTACGGAAATATCAATCTGGAAGACGGAACTGAAATCACCTGCTACGAAATAGCCCTTCAACCTACGGTTCGCATTGAGCACAGCAAAGTGGCCATTCAGCGGTATGTAAGAAAGTTGCTCACAGCCGGACAAATTGCCTTGGTGAACTTTATTGCTCCGCAAAACAAACAAGTTTGGCGTTTGACTTTGGTTGCCAAAGACAGTGAACTTACTGAACAAGGCGTCAAAGAAAAAACCACCCACGCTAAAAGATATACCTATCTGTTAGGCCCTTCGGAAACCTGCAAAACGGCTGCTGAACGATTTGAAACCCTGAGCACCGAAAAGCAAATTACGTTTCAGGCTTTAGTTAATGCTTTCTCAGTTGAAAAACTCAGCAAAGCATTCTTTGACGAATACACCCTGCACTACCAAAAGTTTTGCGACTACTTGCAGGATTCCAATTTTAGAAAATCAGTTTTTAAAATTTCCATTCCTACTAATGCTACCCAAGAAGAAAAAGACAAAGCCTGCAAACCCATTCGTGATTTTGTAAAGAAACTCTTAGGTCGTATTGTGTTCCTCTACTTTGTGCAGAAAAAGGGCTGGCTTGGGGCAAGTGACACCAACTACAAAGACGGCTTAAACGATTTTATAAAAAAGCTTTTTACGCAATCAGGCGGGAACGACACCTTTTACCCCAACTGGCTGACTGTTTTGTTCTTTGAAACATTGAACAAAGAACGAAGTAATGACGACTTTAAAATGCCTGATGGCAAAAAGGTAAAAGTGCCGTTCTTAAATGGCGGTTTGTTCGATAAGGAAGATTATGATGAGGCTATTCTTCCTATTCCCTCAAAACTATTTCACAGTCCCGATTTTGAAGATGCTATTCTGACCGAAAAGAATTGGAACAATGCAAGGGGCTTCCTGGACTTTTTAGGTGCTTTCAACTTTACGGTGCATGAAGACAGCCCTGACGACCACACTGTAGCAGTTGATCCTGAAATGCTAGGTCATATTTTTGAAAACTTACTGGAAGACAATAAAGACAAAGGTGCTTTTTATACACCTAAGGAGATTGTGCATTACATGTGTCAGGAGAGTTTGACGGAATACCTGACCACGCATTTGAGCAAGGAATACACGGTTTACAAAGAGATTGGCAATGCACAAGTTGAACTGTTTGGCAATGAAACCAAAACAGGGCAATTGAAAATGATGGAGCAATTGGGCGACAAAGCCCTGAACCGTGATGATGTAGCCTTCATTGTAAAACACAAAGACATCAGCCACCTGACCAAAGCACAATTAAAAAGAATAGACGCTTT
>JALQYJ010000007.1 GCA_023254175.1 Runella sp.
GATGGCTTTCCAGTTGCCGAGCTCTGTGTTGTTGGCGATGCCGATCAATCAATCTACGGTTTCCGTGGCGCAACAATTCGCAATATCTTGCAATTTGAAGTCGACTACCCAAACGCAGCCACTGTCTTGCTCGAACAAAATTATCGTTCAACGCAAAATATCCTTAACGCTGCTAACGCTGTTATTACCCAGAATGAATCGCGTAAAGAGAAGAACCTCTGGTCAGATGCCGGCGCTGGTGCACCGCTAGTTGGGTATGTCGCCGAATCTGAATATGACGAAGCTGAGTTCGTAAAATCTGAGATTCGTTCCCTGCAAGATATGGGTTATTCAAACCCAGGTGATACCGCGGTTTTCTATCGCACCAACGCTCAATCTCGTATCTTCGAAGAAATCTTTATGCGCGCCGCCATTCCTTACAAAGTAGTTGGGGGTTTGCGCTTCTACGAACGTAAAGAAGTTAAAGATTTACTGGCCTACCTTCGCGTCCTAGCCAATCCAGATGATGAAGTTTCGCTGCGCCGCATTATTAACTTTCCCAAGCGGGGCATCGGTGATCGCGCTTTAGAGGAAGTAGAAATCTTCTCGCAAGCCAACGGCATCTCTTTCTGGCAAGCGCTTTTGCGCGTAACCGAGGCAACGGCAGTTCCCAATAAGGCAGCGCACTCAATCGGCACATTTACTTCAATGCTAACCGCGCTTTCTGTTTTAGTAGAAGCCAAGACCAAGCCATCAGTAATCATCGAAGCCGTTCTCGAACAATCAGGTTTACTCACTGAACTCGAAAACAGCAAAGATCCACAAGATGAAGTCCGCGTTGAAAACTTAAAGGAACTCGTATCGGCTTCTATGGAATATGAAGAACGACCCTTTGAAGAACTCGGTGAGGATGAAGAAATTTCTCTCTCTGGCTTCCTCGAAAAAGTTTCATTGGTTGCAGATGCTGACGAGATTCCTGATGGTGAAGACCACGGGGGAGTAGTCACCTTGATGACCCTTCACACTGCCAAAGGACTCGAATTCCCCACAGTATTTCTTACCGGTATGGAAGACGGAATCTTTCCGCATGCTCGTACTCTCGATGATCCCAAAGAGATTGAAGAAGAACGTCGCCTTGCCTATGTGGGTTTAACGCGCGCCGAAAAACGTAACCGCGCCGAAGATGGGCAGCGTCGTAGGGTAGGGGAGTTTGCAGAAGCACCTCGCTATGACTTTCGCCAAGCAGAAGAAAAATACGCAAAAAAAGTCCCTGTCGCTCCTAAAGATGACACAATTCGTTTGAATAAATACATTGCCAACGCGGGGCTTTGCTCGCGCCGTGAAGCGGATGGATTGATTGAAACGGGACAAATTACCGTTAATGGAAAGGTAGTCAACGAGTTGGGATATAAAATAAACCCAGGAGACATTGTAAAGTACGGAAACCGTATCTTGAATCCTGAAAAAATGGTGTACATTTTGGTGAATAAACCAAAAGATTATATCACTACCACTGAAGACCCTGAAGGCCGCCATACTGTAATGGAACTTGTTGCGGGAGCGTGCCAGGAGCGTGTGTACCCAGTGGGACGTTTAGACCGTAATACTACTGGTTTGTTGTTGTTGACCAACGACGGGGAATTGGCTGAAAAGCTCATGCACCCTTCCAACGAAATCAACAAGATTTACCAAGTAGAGCTAGACAAACCCATCACAACCGAAGATTTTGAAAAAATCAACGAAGGTTTGGAGCTAGAAGATGGATTCATTAAGCCTGACGACCTGGCACTGGTCACTCCTGATGCAATGGTGGTAGGAATTGAAATTCACAGTGGCCGCAACCGCATCGTGCGTCGTATTTTTGAAAGCTTGGGTTACGAAGTTACCAAACTTGACCGTACGGTGTACGCTGGTCTTAACAAAAAAGACCTTCCACGCGGGAAATGGCGCTTTTTGAACGAGAAAGAAGTCGTACGCTTGAAATACTTAGTGTAAGATGAAGAATAAAAACTAACAAAAAAGGGCTGCATTTCCGCAGCCCTTTTTTGTTGATGTCGGTTACCCTTTCTTCAAAATGCTTTTCTCAACGTTTTCATTGAGTACCATTTCGGCATAGTTCCAGATAGTAATAGAACTGTTCAGAAAACATTGGGTGAGTGGGAATGATGGAATGCAAAGATAGCGGCTTTTGCGATTCCTCTATTCAAATTGCTTCCCCACTTCCAGCCCCGACAAGAATGCTCCCTCTACATTACCTAGCCCAAACGCATCGCCTGCTAAGTAAACGGGAGCGTGTTCGAGTTTGTAAAAAGAATGGGAGTAGCGCTGACGGGCGAGGCTGTAGCGCCAACGGTGAACTTGCACTTGTTCGATGGACTCGGGTACAATCCAATCGCTGACGGAGGCCAGTAAGTCGTTGCCCACCGTTTGCAAATCCTCTTCAAGGTGTGCCTGACTGTAGCTGGCAGAGGCGTGTAAAGTGACCGAAGGAACCGAAGAGATACCTTTTTGAAAGTTATCGGCTATCCACGCGACGGGCTGGTTTTCGAGAAGTAATCCACCTCCTTCAATGGCAGTAGGGGTTTTCAACATAGCCAAAACGGCAATGCAAGGGTCGTATTCGATGGAGGCTAAAACGTGTTGGTCTTTGTCCGAAAGGACTGTTTCTGAACGTTGAAAAAGCTCCGTTGCCTGTGGAATGGGCATCGTTGAAATAAGCGCGTCGAACAGATATTGGTTGCCTGATTCGGTTTCAACCGACTGAGAATGAAGGCGGACGGCTTTTTCGTTTAATCGAATGTTTAGCGAAGCCGCCATGTGTTTGGGAATAGTATTCATTCCTGTCCTGCCTATGTAACGAACATTCTCACGCTGACGGACTTGCCATTCGGAGATGATATTTTGGGCAATAAGTTCATCGATGAAAAGACGAAATTCGGGAGATTTGACCGAAAAGTACTGCGCTCCGTGGTCGGCTTTAGCAAGCTCAATTTTTCGCGTAGCCATGCGACCGCCCACACCGCGCCCTTTATCGAGTAGCGTTACTTCGTGGCCATTTTGAGTCAAAATGCGGGCGGTTGAGAGGCCCGCCATGCCTGCACCTAGGATGATGATTTTCAAGGATACTGGGGGTTAAAGAGGTGATTCAATTTTGTTTTTAAAAGTAACTCGCTTTAGAGTTTGTTTTGGTAACATATAAATTGTATTTAAAAGAGAATCGGCTATCTTTTGATTGACCAAAATCATAAGATAATGCTAAAGCAATTCACACCAATGACCGATTCCCAATGGTAAACTATTGAAAAAATAATTGGTAAGCATAGAAAGTCTAAACATAATTTACGAACAGTGGTAAAC
>JALQYJ010000044.1 GCA_023254175.1 Runella sp.
AGAAAATAAGCCTAAATCATAAAAATTATAATGAGGCAACTATTGTACGCCGAAGCAGCACGAATAATTCGTGCCGCTTCGGCGCACCGATTCGTGACTTTTCCATTTCCACAAACATTACATAGCCTAAGGAAGAATTAAGTAAGTGTGCAAAATTAACTGAGACTTATTTCTTTATAATAGATTGATATTCAGCTAATTTTGCTTTTTACCTTATTTCTAATTTTGCACAATTACTTAAGTATTTGTTGAAAATTATACCTGAATATAAAAACCGAGAAACATTGCCTAAATTAGAGTGTTCAGAAAGAATTTCTCCATTTTTGGATTTGGAAAATAACCGCTCTGAAAGTTTTAATCATACTGTAACTGCTATTCGGAAATTAATTGAAACTTAATTATTGATACATGTCTCTTTTACAAAACAAAGTCGCTATCGTAACAGGTGCTTCTCGTGGAATCGGGAAAGCCATTGCCACTCGCTTTGCCCAAGAGGGGGCTCAAGTGGCCTTTACGTATTTGTCGAGCGTCGAAAAAGGCCAAGCCTTAGAAGAAGAACTCAAACAATTTGGAACAAAAGTAAAGGGGTACCGCTCAGATGCTTCTGATTTTAAATCGGCCGAAGACCTTGTCGCACAAGTTGTGGCAGATTTCGGCACGGTTGATGTTGTAGTCAATAACGCGGGAATCACGCGCGATGGCTTGTTGATGCGCATGACTGAAGAACAATGGGACGAGGTAATTCGCGTTAACTTAAAGTCGATTTTTAACCTGACCAAAGCCGTTACCAAAGTGATGATGAAAGCCCGTAGTGGGTCAATCATCAATATTACGTCGGTGGTAGGTTTGACAGGAAACGCGGGTCAAGCCAACTACGCGGCTTCTAAGGCAGGGATGATTGGCTTTACAAAATCAGTTGCTAAAGAACTTGGTTCACGCAATATTCGTTGCAATGCTGTGGCACCTGGGTTTATCGAAACCGAAATGACGGGCGAACTCAACGAAAAGGCCATCGAAGAATGGAAACAGGGAATCCCGTTGAAACGCGGCGGCGCCCCTGAAGAAGTAGCCGACTGTATCGTATTTTTGGCTTCTGATATGTCGAAGTACATCACTGGGCAAGTACTGCAAGTCGACGGTGGAATGGTGATGTAAAATAACAGAGGCTAGGTTATTTTATAAAAACGAATAGAGTTAAAATGGCACACCAATTAACCAAATCGGTGTGCCATCAGTTTTTTAAAATGGAATAGTAAGTGGACTAATAAATAACCGATAATTCTCTAATGTTTGCAGCCGAGATTATTTTTCAGACACCATATTGGTACGTAGGATTGTGTTTATTGGCAGGGGCAGCCTATGCTTTTTTTCTTTATCAACCTAAGCCCATTTGGAGTAAAACAACCAACTTCGCGCTTGCCTTTTTTCGGGGAGCGTTAGTCAGTATCATCGCTTTTTTATTGCTTAATCCGCTGTTGAGAAGTATTCAAACTTTTAGCGATAAGTCGAAGGTGGTACTGGCGATTGACAACTCCGAATCGGTAGCAAGCTATGGAAAAAAAGCCCTCGAAGCTCTCGAAAACCTTCGTGAAGCCCTCGCCGATGAAGGAATAGATGTGGCGATTCAAACCTTAAATTCCGAAAATTACCAAAAAGAGTTGTCGAAAGTGGTTTTTAATCAGCCTACTACCAATCTTGCTGACATGTTGGGAGGAGCGAAAAGCAATTACGAAGGTCGCAACTTGACCGATGTGGTATTGCTCACCGATGGGATTAGCAACCAAGGACTTGCACCTACTTTTACCAATTATCCATTCCGAATTCATAGCGTAGGCGTAGGGGATACCCTGCCCAAACGCGACATCAGCATCAAAAACATTGCGGCTAATAAAATTGCCTACTTGGGAAATCAATTCCCAATCAATGCCGATATTGTCGCGAGTGGTTTTCAAGGTCAGACCGTTACCGTAACGCTTCGCCAAGGAAGCACGACACTGAATAGCCAACGCGTGACATTTGGCCAGAAAGAAGATTTTAAACAGGTGTCTTTTCAAGCTACTTCAGCGGTAAAGGGGCTTCAACATTATGTCATTGAGGTGGAGGCGCTCAAAGGCGAATTTACGGTCCGAAACAACCGCCGAGATGTCTATCTTGATATTATTGATGGAAAAGAAAAAGTGCTATTGCTGGCGCTGGCAACCCACCCAGATATTAAGGCGATTCGTACTATTTTAGAGAAAAACCTTAATTATGAGGTGGATGTCAAAGTGTTTGGGATTAATCCTGCCGCTGAAACCTACCCCGACAAGAAATACGACCTTATTATTCTTCACCAACTCCCCGATTTATTCAACATCGGCGGTGAGATTATTCAGCGCTATTTACAGCGCGACAATACACCTCTTTTCTTTATCTTAGGTTCCCAAGCCAATACCGCAAAAGCAAGTCAGCTTAATTCAGCCATGACGGTGATGGCTAATGCTGGGCAAGTGGATAAAGTGTCAGGACGGTTTAACTCAAACTTTAACCTCCTAAACCTGGATCCTGAAAAACTCCGAATTCTAGAAAAGATGCCGCCGTTGACGGTTCCTTTTGGCGAATATCGCTTATTGCCAGGCAGTGAAGTGGTGTTGTACCAAAACGTAGGCAATCTCAAAACTACAAAGCCGCTGTTGGTGCTGAATACGGGTGGTGCTCGCAAGTCGGCGGTGCTGGCAGGGGAGGGGATTTGGCAATGGCGAATGGAAGAATACGCCTTGACCGAAAAACAAGAAGCCGTAGATGAACTGCTTCAAAAAGTGATTCAGTTGATTTCAGTCAAAGAAGATAAACGCAAGTTTCGGGTGTATCCGTTGGCCAATGAATACAACGTAGGTGACAAAGTGACGTTTGAAACTGAAGTATATAACGACATTTACGAAAAAACGTACGGACAGAGCATTCGCCTCGAAATAACGGACGAACGTGGCAAAACCAAGCCTTATACTTATACCAACGCCGAGGGAAGTTCGCGTTTTGAGTTGAGTGGCCTTGGTCAAGGAGTGTATCAATATAAGGCAACGACTAGTTTGCAAAACAAAGTAGAATTGGTTACGGGGCAATTTATTGTGCGTGATTTGGCCCTTGAAACCCTCAACCTAACGGCTGATTATGGAATGTTACGGGCACTTTCCCAACAAACAGGCGGACAGTTTGTCAAAGCAGATGGAATTGAACTTTTAAAAGACTATTTGCTCAAAAATAAGGCTCCTGACCGTTTGGATAGTACCGAAGATTTGTCCGAGTTGATTCAAAATAAATGGTTATTTTTCCTGTTGTTGTTGTTAGCTGCCGCCGAATGGGGAGTACGAAAGTACCAAGGAAGCTATTAGCCATCAAAATGCCTCAAATTGTACGACAGTTTGCATTTCTGGTATTGTGCATTTTCGCTTTGGGGAGAAGAGAGGCTTTCGCTCAGAAAGATACACTAGCGAATCGTCCCAATTACCGAGCATTACGTTGGATAATGGCGGGCGAAAGTGTCGCTTATGTTGGGTCTATTTATGGCCTAAGCAAAGCATGGTACAAGACCAACAATTTTAGCTATTTTCACGTGAACGATGATTCCCAAGAGTGGAAACAACTCGATAAAGTAGGGCACTTTTTTACGGCCTATCAAATTTGTCGCCATACAGCGGCACTTTATAAGCAAACCAACGTGAGCCGTAAACAAGCGGCTTTGTACGGGGCACTTTCGGGTTTTTTATTCCTAACTCCAATAGAAATTCTGGATGGGTTTCAATACCCAACCTACGGGTTTTCTCCGTCCGACATGGTAGCTAACGTACTGGGGCCATCGTTGTATTTGGGACAATATGCCCTTTGGAATGAAGAGCGTATTGTCCCAAAATTTTCTTTTCATTCAACATCACTTGCCAAACTTCGCCCCGAATTACTGGGGCAAAATCTTAGTGAGCAATGGCTCAAAGATTACAATGGGCAAACGTACTGGTTTTCGTTCAATATCACGGCGTTTGTTCCGTCGGCTCATTTACCAAAATGGCTAAGTATTTCATTAGGGTATGGCATTCACGATATGGTAGGAGCCGAGATAGGGAAGAGTCGCTCATTGGGCTATGACCCCTACCGACAATATTATTTGTCTTTAGATATTGATTTTAGACGAATTTCAACTCGTCATAAAGCACTAAAGTCGTTGTTTTTTTTACTAAATACCGTAAAAGTACCCGCACCGACGCTGGAATATAACCGTAAAAATGGATTTAAAGCTTACTGGCTTTATTTTTAGATGTCTCATTGGCGTTAGGTTGATAATAATGATATTATCTATATTGAAAGTAAACGAACCTGCATGTTTAGTTCACCTTTACAGTAGTGGTATCAAGACCAATAGAATCGGCCTCGCTTGTAACATCAAAAGCTCGGATAATTTGTTTCTTTTTATTCCACGGAGCCGTCGTACGGCGTGCCATGTCGATAGCTACACCCACAAAGAATGCGATGAATACGATACTGATGATTATGAATACTTTACGATTTTTATTCATGCTGGATTTTTAAAAATAATGATTATCTAAGACTGCTTGGGAGTGTGGTAACTGACGTACTTCCCAGTTTGAGCAGCGACTTCGTTCCATTTAAGCCCTTCAAATTCAATTTTAACAACGCTACCCTTCGACATAGATTCAATGTCGGTATTGGTTAGGTATTCGGCAAAGTAGCTGACATCGGGATTATGGCCAAAAAGCATCAAATGGATGCAATCGTCGGGGGCAGAGTTCACGGCTTTTAAGTAAGACCGAGGCCCACCATCGTACAAGTTTCGTGTCGTTTGAATATGCTCTTTGTCGTATTGTAACTGTTCCCCAAAAATTTGAGCAGTTTGAAAAGCTCTTGAAGCTGAGCTACTTATCATTAGGTCAGGAACAAGACCTTGGTCTTTTAAAAATTTACCCATCCGCGCGGCATCGGTGATGCCAGAAGCAGTGAGTTCACGTTCAAAATCTTTAAAAAAAGAAACAGAATCTTCTGCTTTAGCGTGTCTGACGATGTATAGGTAGCGCATCATTGATGAAATATTTTGGTAAAAATAGGCTATCTTTGTCGGCTCGCCAAGTGTCGTTCGCATGAATTTTTTTAATTATCTCGCTGCATTCCTGCTACTTAGCATCGCTTGCGCTTTTTATTGCTTTGTAGGCCAAAATGCCGTCAATGTCCCCTACTTTGATGACTATGCCTACCTTGAGTACGTCATTAAGTTTGCCGATGCTCCTACCATTGGGACTTTTCTCCAAGAACTAGAGTTTAAACACAATGGTCATGGGGTTATAACTGCTAAACTTGCTTTTTGGTTTGATTACCTCCTAACAGGGCAAGTAAATTACCGTATCTTAATTTTAGCGGGTAGTTTGCTTATAATAGGTTTATTCGGATACTTCTACAAGGTTTTGGTTGTTAATAAAATACCTTTCTTTTTTGCACTCCCCATTGGGTTGTTTCTTTTTACCCCAGCTTATCACGAAAACATTTTTTGGGCCGCTGCCTTGTGGCAGTACACTGCTTCGTTTGTCATTGGAATCATCACTTACTATTTATTGGCAATTCCTGCTTGGGGGGCTTTGGTTGGGGCAGTTTTAGGAGGGTATTTATTAACCTATACCAATGGCAATGGACTTTTTGGGATGTATGTTGGCTTGTTGATACCCCTCATGCAGTATAGATACCGCGCTGCTCTGGTGTGGTTGTTTGCTTGTATTCTAACAAGTATTGCCTTTTACTGGTATTATCCATTTGGGTTTGGTTCCTTGAATCAGGAAAAAAGCCTAAAAAATTCACTCCTCACGTTGCTTTCGTTTTTTGGGGCGGGGGCGTTGTACCTTCGTGGTCGCTTGCCTGAAGTAGCAGCCCTCGGAGCCGCAATTTCCTTGTCACTGCTGACGCTTGCCTTTTGGGTAGGCGGGGCTTTTGCACTATCAATTGTTCGCAACTGTAGCAAAAGTTTAGCAGCACATTCTCGCCCCAAAATTCTTGTTACTTTCACTCAACATCCTGCCAATCTCTCTTTGCTGGCTTTGTTGGGGTGGCTCTTTATTACTGGGCTTGGCGTAGCAATGGCCAGGGCGGGGCAGGCACTAGAAACCCCTGCTAGGTACATGATTTATTCTGTCACGGCTATTGTATCGTTATATGTAGTACTTCTACTTCTGGTTTCTTCGAAAGTACGCTATGCTTTGGCGGGAGGTACCACGCTAGTTGGGGCAGTTTTCTATTTAGGAACGTACTTGTTTGCGGCACCTGATGTGGTCAATTTTCGGAACTCCCTAATTGCCGATGGGCTATCATTACGAACTCATGGAAGAGTCAGTGGAAAACTTGAAACGATGACTAACAACGTAACCAAAAAATATTTTGAGGAGTCGGTAAAACGGGGGATGTATGTACTGCCTGCCGATTCCACGATGAGGTTTCCAACGGTACGGGTTGATTCCACCCAGCTTACGGCTATTCCGATGAGTTTTAAGGTTGATACGCTACCCGCTTACGGAGGAATTTTAATCCAAAAAATAGCTAATTCTACCGTTTCTATTAACCAAAGTCAAGCTGATAACGCCCTTTTTCTGCTGTTAACTAGTGATTCGACAACCTATATTTCTGCGGCACGACAAACCCCTAGCCGTGACCGCAAGATGTTTTTAAAAACACGTAATTATTTCAAAGAAGGATTTGAAGCATGGGTGTTTCAGGACAACGTTCCTTCAGGTAGTTATCAGCTAGGGCTTTGGTACCACGAAAATGGTCAAAACCGTGTTGTTTACACTTTAGAAAAATTAGTGGTGAAAAATTACGGGAAATAAGCCGTAACTTTGCGGACTTTTTTATTTCGAATGCCAATATCATGTCAAAAATAGAACAAGAAATTGCCAAACGCCGCACGTTTGCGATTATCAGTCACCCAGATGCGGGGAAAACTACGCTTACTGAAAAGTTGCTACTTTTTGGAGGGGCGATTCAAACAGCTGGGGCGGTTAAATCCAACAAAATTAAGAAAACAGCTACCTCCGACTTCATGGAAATTGAGAAACAACGCGGTATCTCGGTAGCTACGTCGGTCATGACGTTTGAGTATAACGGTCTCCTTATCAATATTTTGGATACCCCAGGCCACAAAGATTTTGCTGAAGATACGTATCGTACACTTACGGCGGTAGACTCGGTAATTTTGGTCATTGACTGCGTAAAAGGGGTGGAGGAACAAACCGAACGCCTCATGGAAGTGTGTCGGATGAGAGATACCCCCGTTATTATCTTTATCAATAAAATGGACCGCGAAGGTCAAAATCCGTTCGATTTATTGGATGAGCTTGAACAAAAACTCAACATTAAAGTACGCCCATTGACGTGGCCTGTGAACGGTGGCGCTACTTTCAAAGGGGTTTATCACTTGTTGGAAAAACAAATGTATTTTTTCAAAGTGAATAAAACGAAAGTAGAGGATGACGTGGCTTTATTAGAACTTGATTCGTCTGACCTTGACGAAAAAGTAGGAGAGCGTGATGCCAATCAACTCCGCGAGGACGTAGAACTGATTGAAGGAGTGTACGATACTTTCAACCGTGATACGTATTTATCAGGAAAAGTAGCTCCTGTGTTTTTTGGAAGTGCGGTAAATAACTTTGGAGTACGAGAGCTTTTGGAGGCGTTTTGCCAAATTTCACCGCTGCCCGCACCTCGCCCAACCAACGTACGTACGGTTGACCCATTAGAAAAGAAATTTTCGGGCTTTGTGTTCAAAATTCACGCAAATATTGACCCACGCCACCGTGACCGAATCGCGTTTTTACGGGTTTGTTCGGGGGTATTTGAGCGGGGTAAATTTTACCATCATACCCGCCTTGATAAATCAGTCCGTTTTTCGAACCCTTATAGCTTTATGGCGTCTGCCAAAGAGGTCGTAGAAGAAGGGTTTCCTGGCGACGTAATTGGTTTGTACGATACGGGCACCTTTAAAATCGGTGATACCTTGACCGAGGGCGAAGACCTTCAATACGCAGGTATTCCAAGTTTCTCTCCCGAAATTTTTAAGGAACTTATCAATTTGGATCCAATGAAGGGAAAACAACTTGACAAAGGAGTTCAACAGTTGACCGATGAGGGAGTCGCGCAGTTGTTTACGGTTCAACCGGGTAATCGTAAGGTAGTAGGAACGGTAGGTGAACTTCAATTTGAAGTGATTCAGTACCGTCTTGAGCACGAGTACGGTGCTAAATGCCGTTGGGTACCAATGAATACCTCGCGCGCTTGTTGGATTACGAGCGAAGATCCCAAAAAGCTACAAGAATTTATCCGTTTGAAAGGAACACAAATCGGCTACGATAAAGATGACAACCCCGTGTTTTTAGCCGATTCGGAATGGATGATTCGGATGAATCGAGACAATAACCCCGACATACAGTTTCATACGACATCGGAGTTTAAAGTGATAGCAGGATAAGAAAAAAGCGGTTTTACACCGCTTTTTTTCATTTTGATAGATTTACAGTTCAAAATAAAAAAAAGCTGCTCGAAATTCTCGAACAGCTTTCCGACTATATCCACACCATTATTAGTTGCGCAAATATAGATAGAAAACAATTTATTCCAAAAAAAATCCTGTCTTTTTTTGGTGTAATATTTTCAAATTTATTGCATGGGGAATAAGATATTTTTTAACTCGCTGGGAGTGAAGTTGTTTAGGTCAGAACGAACTATATCGGCTTTAGTTAGAACCTCAGGCTGACCAATTCCCACTGTTTTCATGCCGGCACGTCGTCCTGCTTCAATTCCAGCAACGGCATCTTCAAACACTACACACTCGCTAGGCGGGATTCCAAGCTCTTCTGCTCCTTTCAAAAAAACTTCGGGGTCGGGCTTTCCTTTGGAGATTTTAGTGCCATCAATTATGGCATCAAAAGCCGCTAAAATACCAATACGTTCGAGGATAGGTTTAGCATTTTTACTGACTGAACCAAGCGCAATTTTTATCCCATCGGCTCGCGTTTGGGCCAAAAAGTCAGTAACCCCAGGAAGGATGTCGGCAGGGGTCATTTGGTTGACAAGCTCCACGTACCACTGGTTTTTGAGCGTAGCATAAGTCTCTTTGGTTACGTCTTCGAGTGAGACACCGCCGTAGGCAAGAATACGGTCGAGCGATTCTGTACGACTTACTCCTTTTAGGCTTTCATTGAACTCTTCAGAAATGTCAAACCCCAATTTTTCATTGGCCAACCGCCGCCATGATTGGTAGTGGAAATGGGCGGTGTCAACAATGACCCCGTCGAGGTCGAAAAGAAATGCTTGCATTGTACAACATAGGTTTTGTGAGTTACAAAAATACGCGAGAATTTTATTTCGTCGGAAAACCACTCTTTTTTAACGTTTCAAAAAGGGTAGAAACTTCCGAAATCCGCTGCTCGCCGTTGAGTTGAAAATACCAAAAGGTTTCGAGTTCACCACGGTGCATCGACTGGTTCATGTCACCACTTTGGGATTTGTGAGAAGCCTTTACCCAGTCTGCTACAATCATGTAACTGTGTTTGTTGTCTTCGCCAAACCCAAACGAGCGATCGAATTCAAAAATAGGAGCCCTGGAGTTAATTTGGGTTTCGGGGTAGCCTTCCAACCCCGAAAAACGGAACGAATAGCCTTTATTCATAGCTTGCCCTCCCAAAATGAGGGGTTTTTTAAGCCCCTTATAACGTTGTACAGCGCTTAATGCACAGAGTGAAGCGGCTTTGTGGTGGGCGTGTTGGCCATCGTGAGGGACTAAGCAAAAGACGTAATCATAGTTTCCTTTGTTGAGAATTTCGTCGAGACGACGTTCAATGTAGCTAATATCCCAACGTTTCCCCTCGATGTAAGGTTTTTCGTTTCGGTTGTAATAGTCGTCGATTTGGTCAAAAAAGTAATAATTGCCCAATCCTAGTATTTCGCCTGCGGCCATCATTTCTTTTTTTCGAATGAGCGGAAGTTTTTTTCGTCCGACGACTGAGTCTAACATGTTCATCCCATAATACATCGAAGCCACCATACCATTAAAACCGCCTGAAGCATCGGTGATTAGGGCTAAATCTGCGCTGCCTTTCAATTCGTGCGTAATTTTAAAAATTGTTACAGGAAACATCGTTTCATCGTCGGGATGAGCGGTTACAATGAGCACTTTTGGCCCTTGAGCTAGGCTGTTAAAGGCTAAAACGGATAGTAGAAAGAATAGAATCTGTTTCATTGGAAAAGGTTTTGAGTACTTAATGATACGTTTTTTGTCAAAAGAAAGCAAATTACAACCGTGTACCCGACTGCATCGCCGAATGGATGCCTCATCCGATTACACGACATCCACTTGCGAATTCCGAGCCGACAAAAACAATACTGTAGACGTGATAAGTACTCGACCCAGCTAAAATTATTAAAAATGAAAGGAAGTGAGCTTTTTGTAGTGACCAAACTTCAAAAAGACATCACCTCCCATGAACCAACGGCTCAGTAACGAAATTACGAGCGTTTTATCAAAGGCGCAAATTGTGAAAAATTTAGCTCGGAAAAAATTTTTCGGGTTATTCATTTTTGGATTAATAAAAAGCAGGAAAGTACAATTTTGTGAGATAGCACATTATTTAAATGATGAGGTAAAATTAGTATCCAATGAAATAAGAATACAAGACTTTTTTGGGGAGGTGGAAATAGATTACCAGCAAGTAGCTATCTTACTGATTTGCCTTCTTCCCGCAAAGAAAAAAGTTCGTATTTGCATAGACAGAACAGAGTGGGACTTTGGAAAAACGCAATTCAATATATTGATGATTGTGGTTGTTTTTGGCGATTTTCAAATACCTTTATACTGGGAACTGTTGGACAATAATAGCGGTAATTCTTCAGCTCAGGCTCGAAAAGATTTGCTGGAATTATGCATAAAAGTATTGGGTAAAGAACGGATAGGATATATTGTTGGTGATCGTGAATTTATTGGACACTCTTGGGTTAAGTATTTGAAAGACAAAGGTATTTTATTTGTAATAAGATTACCTAAGCATCATTTGATTACACTTTTAGATGGGTCAGTATTGAAAATAGAACAACTTGACTTCTGTCATAACAAAGCGCTAATTTTGAAAGATTGTTTGGTAGATGGTGTAGTCGCACATGTCTGGGTGAAACGATTGGAGAGCGGGGGTTTTTTATTTTTATTGGGGACAGTGAATGTCGAATTTATGGGGCAACTTTATCGAAAACGATGGACTATAGAAACGGTTTTTCAATCGTTCAAAGAGAGAGGATTTGATTTAGAAAGTACACACTTACAGTCAATTCCCAAACTCAAAAAATTGATAGCATTAGTGAGCATAGCGTACGGTTTATGTAGAAGTTTGGGTATTTACTATCACCAAAAAGTACACAATATAAAGACAAAAAAACATGGCTATAAAGCGGTAAGTTTTGTTCGAAAGGGAATAGATTTAATTCGGCAACATTTTCGACACAGCAAAACTCCCGATACAGTAATGGAACATACTTTAATCAAACTGCTTAGATGGCTAAATTTGCAAATTGCTCATTATCACACTCTAAAAATAGCTGGGTAGAGTACGTGATAAGTAGTACTATAAAAAAGAAAAACTGAGGATTCTATACGTAAGTTGAGAAAGCGAAGGTAGTAGCCTTCGCTTTTTTGTTGTTAATTTGCGACTGCTGAAAGCAATAGTCGCTTTTACAGCGTGACAGATACACAAAAAATGATTGAAACTCGTGCTTATGCCCGTGCTGGGCTTCTAGGAAATCCCTCTGACGGCTATTTTGGGAAAACTATTTCGATTTCGGTACGCAATTTTGGCGCTTCTATTACGCTGTACGAATCGCCTGAGTTACAGATTGAACCTCAAATACAAGACACTCACATTTATAAAAACATCTTTCACCTTCGCGACACGATAAGTACGCTTGGGTACCATGGCGGTGTTCCGCTGGTGAAAGCCGCCATCAAAAAATTTGTGGAGTATTGTGATAAAGAGGGGATTAAACTTTCCAATAAAAATTTTACAGTTCGCTATCGAACTACCATTCCGCGTCAGGTTGGATTGGCAGGGTCCAGTGCTATTGTGGTTGCGACTCTTCGGGCGTTGATGCATTTCTATAAAGTGGAAGTTCCTCCGCCAATGTTGCCGACGTTGGCCCTCAAATCGGAAGTGGAAGAGCTGGGAATTACGGCAGGCTTACAAGACCGGGTTATTCAATGTTATGAAGGATGTGTCTATATGGATTTTTCGAAAGACCTCATCGATAAACAGGGCTATGGCTACTACGAGCCACTTGACCCTCGCATGTTACCAAAATTGTACATTGCCTATAAAACAGATCTAAGTAAAGTGTCAGGAAAGGTTTTAAATACTATTCGCGAACGTTGGGAACGAGGAGATCCACACGTGGTCGGAACGTTGCAAAATATTGCGGGAGTCGCTGAGGAAGGTTGTGGAGTTATTAAAAACCAGGACTTCAAGCGTTTGGGAGAATTGATTAACCAAAACTTTGACTACCGTGCCCAAATAATGACCATTACTGAGCGCAACCAAGCTCTTATTGATACGGCCCGCTCTTGTGGGGCATCGGCTTCGTTTACAGGTTCGGGTGGATCGATTATTGGGATTTACCGTGACGAAGAAATGTTGAATCGCCTTTTTGTCGAACTAAAAAAACAAAACGCCCGTGTGATTAAACCTTTTATTGTATAAATGGTTTCAAGGTCATGGGGCCTCTACAAACGTACGTTTTCGACGACATTTTTTTGAACCCTTTTCGTCTTGAAGGTGATTCGGCCGCCGATGCTGTAGTAGCGGCCGTTGCTCATCAACAAGGCCGAGAGGGATTAATTGCTTTTACACGTTTTTTGGGAGACATGAAAAATAGTTCGTTGATTGGTCAACTTCCAGAAGTACGTCATTTTTTTGAACAGCTAGGCCACTTACCTACGTGGGTTGATGTTCCAAAAATGGAACATGGAATGGCTTTTTTTTGGAAACACGAAACCGAAATCGCTTTACTATTAGGTTGTTACTCGCTTCCTTATTGTTATGCGGCAGCTAATGGTGCTCAAGTCCTCTGGCTTACAGAAAGGATAAAAAAAGATACTTACAAACGTCTCGAAGAAACAGGGACGTTTGTGTTTGAAATTATGCAAGAGCGCGATTGGAGAAATGGCTTAAATGCTATAAAAGTGTTAAAAATCAGATTGATGCACTCCGTCGTGCGGTACTACGTCCAAAACCATGCCTCAGTCTCGTGGAATACTGCATGGGGAGTACCCATCAACCAAGAAGATATGGCAGGAACAAATCTTGCGTTTTCGTATATTGTGATTAGAGGCTTACGTAAAATGAACGTAAAAGCGACGGTAATAGAAGAAGAAGCATACATATATTTTTGGAGTATCATTGGCTCATTGCTTGGAGTTAATGGTCAGCTTTTACCCATTAACTTGCACCAAGCTTTTCAGTTGGATCGGGCAATTGTACGGCGTCAATTTGGGGCATCTGATGCAGGAAAAGGGCTGACGAAAGCACTGATTAGAGTACTTGAAGCACAAGCGCCTAGCAAGTATTTGAGTAATTTTCCTGTGGCACAAATGCGTTATCTATTAGGAGATAAGGTGGCTGACTTAGTAGGGGTTCCCATGGTTCCATTTGAGGAGACTCTTGTGCGAGCAACAACTCAGCTTCCTTTCTTACAAAAGCTTCTTCGCAAAACTCCAACCAACTCAAAAGTATTAAAAAACTATCTGAGACAGTAAAAGAAGCTATCAGCATTACGTCTTGCAGAAATACCATTAAACTTTCACCATGCCGAAGCTCATTTCTTGAGGGGAGTGATTAAATTCTCGTTTCTTGACAAAAACGAAGCTTGCTACGACTTTAGTAAGTTGGGGAAATATGGGTTTGTGGAAGTCTACAATGTGATTAGCCAACTCTGCCCTAAGTAGGTTTGGGCGGCTCCGTTCTTATGGGAGAATGTATTTTAACGTGAACTTTTCAATATCTATGCAGCGATTGGGGTACAATACTGCCTCAATTTCAATGGAGCTGCAATACTAACTTTGGGTTTTCTTTGGTAAAA
>JALQYJ010000061.1 GCA_023254175.1 Runella sp.
TTGGATCCAGGGAGCCCGATTTTCCGCTACGGAATGATTGACCAATCAATGGAAGGTAATCAGGCATTGTTTATTAAAAAGAAAAAAGAAGGCAATGACGTTGTACCCGAAAGCGAGATTCGGTTAGTACCCTTTTCCACCATCGCCGACAACCACGACGATTTATTGGTAGACGTGTCGTTTTCGCCTACTATGGACCAAATTCAAGGCAAAGTAACGCGTCAAATGACAGGCCACCAAGCTGCTCAATTGCGTCCGTATTATCATTTTGTCAAAGCCGAAGAAGAACGCAAAGCGCTTACCAACGAAATTGTCAAATCGACCCTCAAGCCTGACGTTACATATACGAATCCCCAAATCAAAAATACCAATTTGAACTCAGACGAAGTCAACAAGCCTTTTATTTTTAGTGTCGATATTGTCCTTAAAAGTGTGATAGAACGGGCTGGAAAGAAATATTTGTTCAAAGTAGGGGAATTGATTGGGCCACAGGTAGAAATGTACAACGAACGCGCCCGCCAATACGCTATCGACATGGGCAATGCTCACGCCTACAAGCGCCTGATGAAAGTGAAGATTCCTGAAGGTTATAAAGTGAGTGGTTTGGAAAGTCTACGTCGCTCTATTACGGATGGGAAAGCTTCTCCGATTATGGGCTTTATCTCGGATTATAAACTGGAAGGAAACCTACTTACAATTACTATCGACGAGTTCTACAAGGAAGTTTTACAACCGATTGACATTTACGAACCTTTCCAAAAAGTAATCAACGCCGCGGCTGATTTCAATAAAGTAACGCTCTTGTTGGAGAAAAAATAGAACTCTAACGGAGATTCCCTACTTTTGTATTCAGAAAACAGATAAATCGCTTTTTGAGCATGATTTTCAAGTATTTGGCACTAGGAATCGTTTCGTCAGTTTCGCTGGTTGGCTGCGTTACCTCTAAGCCTATAAGCACAAAATCAACCACCGCCGTGGACCCGTATAGTACCTACGACGAAGACTTTACGGCAATTCGTCCACGTTACAAAGAATCCGTCCCTTCGGAAACCACCACCGCCAAAAAGCCCGAAGTGAAACGTGTGCTTTCTGACCAACCGCTGCACATCAATCGTCAACTTGATGCGATAGTAGATACTATCGCCAATCGCAATAAATCGATTCGTTTTGCAGCAGGTTTTCGCATTCAAATTTACGTTGGGAACACCCGTAAAGAAGCCGACGATGCTCGCTTGTATTCGTATCAGAATTTTCCCGAACTCAATCCATACATGGTCTACAACCAACCCACGTATCGGGTTCGAATTGGCGACTTTATGACGCGCCTAGACGCCGAGCGTTATCTTCAACAAGTACGTCAACGCTATGAATCGGCAGTGGTTGTACCTGAGAAAATAGATTTGAAGAAGAGTCTATTGGTAAAATAGTTACTTTTGTGGTTCTGTTTATGTCAAAACATTAGATTGATTGCTTAACACAAAGTTTTGCCTCCTCTTAGGGGCATAACTCTTTTTATAAATTACGATGAAAAAACGCGCACTCATTACGGGTATCACGGGTCAGGATGGAGCTTATTTGGCCGAGTTTTTATTAGATAAAGGGTACGAAGTTCATGGCATCAAGCGCCGTAGCTCGTTGTTCAATACCCAACGTATCGACCACCTTTACGAAGACCCCCACGAAAGCGACGTTCGTTTGGTACTCCATTATGGGGATTTATCTGACTCGACTAATATCATTCGATTGATTCAGGAAATCCAACCTGATGAAATCTACAACCTTGGAGCACAGTCTCACGTACGAGTGAGTTTCGACGAACCCGAATATACTGCTCAAGTTGATGGCTTAGGAACGATGCGTATTTTGGAGGCAGTTCGTTTATTAGGACTCACCAAGAAAACGCGTGTCTATCAAGCTTCTACCTCCGAATTGTACGGTTTGGTACAGGCCGTTCCCCAATCAGAAGCTACCCCTTTTTATCCACGTTCTCCTTATGCCGTGGCTAAATTGTACGGCTACTGGATTACAGTAAACTACCGTGAAGCCTACAATATGTTTGCAGTAAACGGGATTTTGTTCAACCACGAATCACCCCTTCGTGGTGAGACGTTCGTGACGCGCAAAATCACTCGCGCCGTATCACGTATCGCTTTGGGGCTTCAAGAGAAGGTATTTTTGGGTAACCTCGACGCCCAACGCGACTGGGGCCACGCCAAAGATTACGTAGAAGCGATGTGGTTGATGTTGCAACAAGATACTCCTGAGGATTTTGTCATTGCTACGGGTAAAACCACCTACATTCGTGATTTTGTCCGTATGGCGTTTGCCGAAGTAGGCATTGAATTAGAATTTAAAGGAGAAGGGGTCGATGAAACAGCCGTTGTTGTAAAATGTAACAACCCAAGTTATCAACTACCCGTGGGCAAAGAAGTAGTAGGCATAGACCCACGCTACTTCCGTCCAACCGAAGTTGATTTGTTGATTGGTGACCCTACCAAAGCCAACACAAAGCTAGGCTGGAAGCCTAAATACGACCTTCCTGCCCTTGTCAAAGAAATGGTAGAAGCAGATTTGGACATCTTCAAGCGTGACCAATTGCTCGAACGTGAAGGTCACCGTACGTTGAATTACTACGAATAGTATATATTTTCCCCATAACAACAACGCCCTGAAGCTTAGGCTTTCAGGGCGTTGTTGTTTATAGGAAGCTAGCTATTCTCGGGATAAAATAGAAGCTTTAATGGGGTTTTTAAAATTATGTACGTTTTGGCAAGAACGAAAACAATTTTAAATTTGATAAATCCATTGAACGACTCCTAAATAGACCAAAAGAAACAATGGAACTCTTAGCAGAACGACGCATTGGAGAGAAACAGGGCATTGAGAAAGAACGCTATGAGCGTAACTTTGCTTTTATGAGCAGGCTTCTCAAGGAAACTGATTTTGACGATGCTAAAATCGCCGAATTAGCTTCAGTTCCTCTTGAGTTTGTTAAGAACCGTACGCCAACAAAACGCATGAGGCGGATTCTGAAATAATCCGCCTCATAATAGTTTTGACGTGTATTTTTATCTCCGTTGGCGGGCTGCCTCGTAGATAATCATACCCGCCGCTACTGATACATTCAACGAGGCTACTTTTCCAGTCATTGGAATTTTTACGGCCATATTTGCTCGGCGAATCACATCAGTAGATACGCCATCTTCTTCCGAGCCCATTACAATAGCCGTAGGCGTCGTAAAGTCAATATTTGAAGTAACTTGTGCCGCTTTTTCGGTACAAGCCACTACCTGAACCCCGCTATCTTGCAAATACTGCACTGTATCTATCAAGTTATTTTCACGACAAACAGGAAGGTGATTGAGCGCACCTGAAGAGGTTTTAAGCGCATCGCTATTGATTTGGGCCGCTCCACGCATAGGGACTACCAACGCATGGACGCCCATGCACTCAGCCGTACGCGCAATGGCCCCAAAGTTGCGGACATCGGTGATGCGGTCGAGGAGCAACAATAACGGCACTTCACCTCTCTCATAGATGTCAGCCAGTACGTTATGAAGCGAAACGTAGCGAATCGCGGACATAAACGCAATGACTCCTTGGTGGTTTTTTCCCGTAATATGGTTCAGTTTTTCTATCGGAACGCGCTGAACGGGTATTTCGCGTTCGCTGGCTAGCTGAATCACCTCGGCGAAACTCTGTTCGCGGTGAACCAAAATTTTATCAATTTCTGTTCCTGCACGAAGAGCTTCTAAAAGCGGTTGTAACCCAAAAATAAGCTCTTTTTCGCGAGCTTTGTCCACGGGTTTGGTGGTATGAATGCGGCGTTTGGGATTTTCGTCTCGTTGGTATGCCATGGGATTACTTTTTTAGAGCACGGTAGCAAAAAACCCGCCCGAATATCTTCGGACGGGTTTTTTACCAAAGTTTCTCTGTAAAAAATGCTTATGCTTCAGCCAATTCGATATGAACAAATGACTTATTATCACGGCCGCGGCTAAATTTAACCACACCGTCTGTTAAAGCAAAAAGCGTATAATCACGGCCTACACCTACGTTACGACCTGGGTGGTATTTGGTACCACGCTGACGAACGATGATGTTACCCGCTACGGCTGGCTGACCACCATAAATCTTAACGCCAAGGCGTTTACTTTCTGATTCGCGACCGTTTTTCGAACTACCTACACCTTTTTTGTGTGCCATTTCTTTAGGTATTTAAAAATTTCAAAAAGCTATTTAAGAAAAAATTAAGCTACGATTGCGTCGATTTTAACCTTAGTCAAAGCTTGACGGTGACCGTTTTTCTTCTCGTATCCTTTACGGCGTTTCTTTCTGAAAACGATTACTTTTTCTCCCTTAAGGTGTTCTACGATTGTAGCCTTTACACTCGCACCGTTTACCGTCGGCGCGCCTACGCTGATGGCACCTGCATTGTCCACCAACAAAACTTTGTCAAATACGAGCGCAGCGTCCACATCACCTTCCAAACGATTGGTAAAGATTTGTTGGCCCTCTTCTACTTTAAATTGCTGTCCCGCGATTTCTACGATTGCGTACATGATGATTGTGATTAAAACAGTTTTTTCCAAAAATGGAGTGCAAAAATAAGGTATTTCGCAAGATTTAGCAACTTCTGTTTGAAAAATATTAGGGAATTGCTTGACATACAGGGCAAAAGTACGTAGCGCGCCCGCCTACTCGGGTCTGCGCAATGTCAGCATGACCTTCGGGGCAGCGTTTGTGCTGGTCGGGATGCTCAAAGGGCGAAGCGTCCCATTCACGAGCATGAATCAAAAACGAGCGTGGAAAAAGTCCATAGTTGGCCTCGTGCTCAATGGCTGTACGTAATACAAATCCAATCGCTGAGTGAATCCGCTCAAGCTCTGACGGAGCAAGTTCATTGGCCAGCCGCTCGGGGTGTACTTTGGCTTGAAATAAAACTTCATCGACAATCCAATTGCCAATCCCCGCCACGGTACTTTGATCAAGGAGCACAGGCTTAATCGGAGACTTACGTTTTTGGATAGTTTCTGTTAATTGTTCTAAGGTAATTTCTAAACCATCGGGGGCAATTTTTTTTCGTTTCAGATAATTTTCTACGCTAGAAACCAGCCCAATGCGCTCAAATTTTCGGGGACAAATAAAACCCAAATTGAACCCCGAACGAAACACAAAAACGATGCGCGCGTGGCGAGGCCGAGGCAACGACGAATGGTAGTATTCCAAATCGCCCGTCATTCCAAAGTGAAGGTGGAGCGTGTGCCCTCCGTCCGTAAACGCAAACATATTTTTGCCCACCCGCCGCGTAGCCACAAACGATTGTCCTACAAGCACTTCGGTAAGCATAGCATAGTCAGTTGTAAGTAACTTTCGGTCTTCTACCTCAATAGCCTCAATGGCTTGGTGAAGAGAAGTGGCTTCAAAATACTGGCGATAGGTTTCGACTTCGGGTAGCTCAGGCATGATTAACTCGTATTAGGTTCGGTTTAGTAACCATTTTTGGCGCCTATTTGATTTCGTTTAGCCCTGCTTTTGATGAGGTTTTTGGCTTAAAAGCACACTTAGTGTCAAATCACCAATCTACTTTGTAACTTTGCAAAATCAATTCTGACATTAGCTACAAATGAAGTTCGAAGATTATCATATCTCTGGCGTTGTTAAACAAAACCTTGATAAACTAGGTTTTCGCCGCCCCACAGACATCCAATACAAAGCGATTCCGTCGATTTTGAAAGGAGAAGATGTATTGGCCATTGCTCAAACGGGAACGGGAAAAACGGCCGCTTTTGCGATTCCGATTCTTCATTTGCTCCACGAGCGCAAACGCAATTCTCGCCGCCCCGACGGCGTAAAGTGCGTAGTCATGGTGCCTACACACGAATTGGCACTGCAAATCACAGAGGTTTTTGAACGCCTCGGTAAAGGCAGCGACGTAAAAACGTTGGCGTTGTTTGGTGGGGTAGCCCAAGACCCGCAAATCGCCCGTCTCGATAAAGGAATGGATATTGTGGTGGCCACGCCAGGGCGTTTGTTTGACTTGGTAAGCCAAGGTCATTTACGCCTCGAACGCGTAGAACTATTGGTACTCGACGAAGCCGACCACATGCTCGATTTGGGCTTCATCAAAGATATTCGTGACTTACTCAAACACCTGCCCCGCCGTCGACAAACGCTGTTTTTTTCAGCAACGATTGATGATAAAATCAAAAAACTGGCCTATTCCATCATTCACAGCGCGGCCATTCGGATTCAGATTTCACCCAAAGACCCCGTCTCAAAAAACGTTGACCATTTTGTGACGTACGTCGAGATGGACGACAAGCGCTTTTTCTTGGAACGCCTCATCAACGAGCACCCCGACAGCAAAATCATGGTTTTTGTGCGGACTAAAGTACGCGCCGAACGGGTGGCTCATGCCCTCGAACGCATGGAGATTCAGAGCATGACGCTGCACGGTGACAAAGAACAAAAAGAGCGTTCGTTGGCATTGGGAGCGTTTAAAAGTGGCAAAACAAAGGTGTTGATTGCGACTGACATCAGCGCCCGTGGAATTGACATTCCAAACGTGGACTATGTGGTTAACTACGATTTGCCCGACGAGGTCGAAAACTACGTACACCGCGTGGGGCGTACGGGTCGTGGGACACAACGCGGAAGCGCGGTATCGTTCTGCAGTACGGAGGAAAAACCGAAACTAGCGGCCATTGAAGAGTACGTTGGAAAGCCCGTGACGGTACTCCAACTCAGTAAAGCCGAATACGACGGTATTGTGGACACAAGCAACGACCCCGCAGGTAATATCAAATCGCTTCTCCAAGAAATTGAAGACCTCGAAGCCGACAAAAAACTCCGTCAGGGAAGAAAGAGAGGAAAGAGAAAACGAGGATAAAGGGACTTGCTTGCTAAAGTTTTTTTCCAAGAAAAAGCTCAAATAAACGCCTTAAAAACAAAGCTACCTCCTTTGAAGCAACAAATAGTGACTTTGTTACTTTAACGAATTCGACCTAGTTCTTGATAAAAAAATTAAAAGAGCAGAAAACGATATTCTAGAAAGCAACGTAATGAACGAAGATAGGGAGATTGCACGCAAGTAAACGATAGCGATTTTTGTTGGATGGATGTTTCTGAATTATTTTTTGAGATAGATGACCCTGTGCTTACATCAGTTAAGCGATATATTGATAATTGTACTTTGTGGTTATCTATACAGCTATTTGTCGTAAGCAGTTTCAAGTTCAGCCTCGGTTTTGGTAAAATGAGGCATTTTTAAATAGATAAACGTCAGTTTTTCGTAAAAAACACGGTTATTTTCGTTTTTTAGCTTTACTTCGTGACGAACTTCTTTTTTGTCGCTGTTTTCCGTAAAAACAAAATCTAGTATCCCAACGGTATATATTTCGGCTAATTTAAAATCCAAATCTCCGCGTTTTGCTTGTTCTTGAATCGGAAAAGACGCATAAAATACGCTTCGGTCTTTAAAATAGTTTTGTTTCGCTTTTTGCATTTCTACAATAAAGCGCTCACAGTTTGTGCCTACGCAATACAAATCAAAAATGGCCTTGCGGTCAAGTTCTTTTTGTCCGAGATGTTTGTTTTTAGCGTACAACAAATCAGCGATTTTATGCGACTCGGCAGGACGACTTCATTCAAAAAATCAATCAACAAGTCCTTATTAGGCTCAGAACCAAAGAGTTTCTTGGAACCAAAGTCAGTGAAAGGATTTACGTATTTATCTTCTAAGGCCACGAGCTACTAATTTTAAACAAAGTTACCCCTTTATAGATAAACTTTGGCCATGAATTACTTTTATATTAAGTCTATCTTTTAGACTTAGACGAAATCAACCACCCAAAGTATCAAGCTATTACTTAGTTGGGTTATTAATCTTGAATCTTCTACGATTCGTCGCAAAAAATAACCTTTCATTGTAGCAAGGCTAACTTTTTAGACTGACTTTATGTTATAATTCCAACTTTAATCTTCTCTAACATGGCATTATTTCAACTCAAAATCAACGGCAAAAACTATCCTGTCGATGTAGATGCCAATACCCCGCTTCTATGGGTATTGCGCGACCACCTCGACTTGGTTGGCACTAAATACGGCTGCGGAATGGCCATGTGCGGTGCTTGTACCGTACACGTCAACGGCGATGCTGTACGCTCGTGTGTACTTCCAGTTTCAGCGGTTTCTGCTGCCAACATCACCACCATCGAGGGGCTTTCAGAAACAGGTACTCATCCCGTTCAAGAAGCGTGGGACGAAGTGGATGTTCCCCAGTGCGGTTATTGCCAAGCGGGGCAAATTATGACAGCTTCGGCCTTACTTTCCAAAAATCCCAACCCTTCTGACAAGGACATTGAGGGAGCGATGGTCGGTAATATTTGTCGGTGCGGCACTTACCACCGTATCCATGATGCAGTAAAATTGGCGGCAACCAAAATGAAAAAATAACCCTACGAACATGAGCACAAATCAATCCAGAAGAGATTTTTTTAAAACTACCGCCACCGCAGGTGGAGGCTTGGTGTTGGGGTTTAGTTGGTTCTCCTCGGAGGCTTTTCAACCCCAAGTGGTGGGTACAGCAGCAGCTGATGCTATCGACTTCAATGCGTACTTAGCTATTTCTCCCTCAGGGACTGTTACGATATTTTCTCCCAACCCCGAAATTGGTCAGGGGATTAAGACGGCGTTTCCTATGATTGTTGCTGAAGAACTTGACGCCGACTGGGAAAAGGTAAAAGTGGAACAATCACCGCTTGATACCAAAAAATTTGAACGCCAACTAACGGGCGGGAGCGGCGCGATTCGCCACTCATGGGAACGCCTCCGCAAAGCCGGCGCTACGGCCCGTGCATTGCTTATCGAAGCCGCTGCTCAGCAGTGGGGCGTACCTGCCAGCGAATGCAACGCCCAAAAAGGGATGGTAGTTCACAGTTCGGGCAAAAAAATCGGCTACGGCGACCTTGCCGTTGCAGCCTCCAAATTACCCGTTCCGAAAGAAGTTAAACTCAAGCCTAATTCGTCATTTAGTCTCATCGGAAGCCATGTAAAAGGCGTTGATAATAAAGATATTTTGACGGGCAAAAACTTATTCGGAATTGATTACAAACGCCCAGGTATGCTCCACGCCCAAGTTCAGCGCCCACCCGCTTTTGGTCTTAAACTCAAGTCGTTTGATGCCACCGAAGCCAAAAAAATGCCAGGCATTGTCACTGTAGTTTCGTTTGGAAACAAAGTGGCGATTGTGGGTAACACCAATTGGGAAGTAATGCAAGCCCGCAAGGCGGTGAAAATTGAGTGGGAAAAAGAAAAAGACCTCGAAAGCTCTGCCGACCACGACCGTTTGTTCAAAGAAATGCTCAACGGCACCAACGTGACGGTACAGCGCAAAGACGGCGACGTCGAGGCTGCTTTTAAGAATGCTCACAAGGTTATTGAGGCAGAATATCAGTGCCCATTTTTGCCTCACTCACCCATGGAACCCATGAATTTCTTTGCCCATTTTAAAGGAGATAGCATTGAGTTAGCAGGCCCTAGCCAAACGCCCGAAGCAGCGCAGAAGCAAATCGCCAAGATGCTCAACATCCCCCCTGAAAAAGTGACGTTGGAACTGACGCGCATGGGTGGAGGCTTCGGACGCCGTCTTAATACCGATTATGCCGTAGAAGCCGCCGAGTTGTCGAGCATTATCAAAGCGCCTGTTAAAGTAACTTGGACGCGCGAAGACGACATGACGGGAGGTATTTATCGCCCTGCGGTGCGTTATCGTTTCAAGGCTTCCATCGATAAAGCGGGAAATATGACGGGCTTTATGCTCCACGGGGCGGGTTTAAACGCAGGAAACTCTACGCGCCAAGATAACTTCCCCGCGGGAGCGGTTGATAACTTATTGATTCAATCTTCTGATTATAAATCTCCGATTACGACAGGTCCTTGGCGAGCACCTATCACCAACTTCTTGGCCTATGCCGAACAAGCCTTTTTGGATGAAGTTGCAATGGCTGCGGACAAAGACCCTGTGCAGTTCCGCCTTGAACTTTTGGACAAAGCCCAGAAAGCGCCCGTTGGTAAAATCACGTACGAAATCAATCGTTTCCGTGAAGTGATTAAGCTCGCAGCCGAAAAATCAGGTTGGGGCAAAAAGAAAAAAGGCGTCTCACAAGGCTTTAGCGTTTATTTCTCCCACGCTTCGTACGTAGCACAGGTGGCCGAAATGACGATGGTAAAAGGCAAACCCGTCTTGAAGAAAGTATATGCAGCCGTTGACTGCGGAATCGTTATCAACGAAAGTAGCGCCAAAAACCAAATTTACGGCGCAATCGTCGATGGAATCGGCCACGCCATGTATGGCAACTTGACGTTTAAGGACGGCGCTCCACAGCAAGATAATTTCAATAAGTACCGCCTCATTCGATACAATGAAGTACCCGAAATTGAGGCACATTTTGTCAATAACGGTATCGACCCAACAGGTTTGGGCGAGCCTGCCCTCCCACCAACGGGAGGCGCATTGGCCAATGCGATTTTCAAAACTACAGGAAAACGCCTCTACAATCAGCCATTTGCCGACCAAGATGGGCCACTCGGTTAGGGTTTGCGGATAGTTACTTGTCAAACCAACTTTTAAGCCTATTTTTGCGTTCGTTTTCAGGGAGGTTGTTTGCTTTTCCAGCAACAATCTCCCAACAACTCGAACATCCAACTACTCAAAATTAGAAGAAATGGCTTCACAGTACGATGTAATAATTATCGGCAGCGGGCCTGGTGGCTACGTAGCTGCTATCCGTGCCTCACAATTGGGCTTGAAAACAGCCATCGTTGAAAAAGAACACCTCGGTGGAATTTGCTTGAACTGGGGCTGTATTCCTACCAAAGCCTTACTTAAAAGTGCCCAAGTTTTTCAATACATCAACCACGCCAAAGATTACGGTATCACAGTAGGCAATGCAGAAGCTGATTTCGGGGCTGTCATTAAGCGTAGCCGCGACGTTGCGAATGGAATGAGCAAAGGGGTAAATTTCTTGATGAAGAAAAATAAAATCGACATCATCGATGGCCTCGGACGCGTTAAGCCTGGCAAAAAAGTAGAAGTAGAAAACGACGGTAAGAAAACCGA
Source organism: Runella sp. (assembly GCA_023254175.1). Lineage (GTDB taxonomy): Bacteria > Bacteroidota > Bacteroidia > Cytophagales > Spirosomataceae > Runella. Next base: position 11,123 of record JALQYJ010000061.1, read on the forward strand.
ATATACTGCCAACCACATCATCATCGCTACTGGCGGCCGTGCTCGTCAACTTCCTAATGTACCCATCGACGGTCAGAAAGTAATCGAGTACCGCAAAGCAATGTCGCTCGAAAAACAACCTAAATCGTTATTGGTGATTGGGTCAGGAGCAATTGGCGTTGAGTTTGCGTACGTTTACGCAAGCATGGGCACGAAAGTAACCATCGTAGAATTTATGCCAAACATTGTTCCCGTAGAAGACGAAGATGTATCGAAAGAATTGGCAAAAATCTATAAGAACATGGGTATCGAAATCTA
>JALQYJ010000118.1 GCA_023254175.1 Runella sp.
TTAGCTAATCACTTTAAATCCTGGCTTTTGATAGCTTCAAGCATGATTAACTTTAGACATATTTTCAACTAAACATCCTTATTAATTAATACAATAGAGTAGGGTAATTTGGCATTAGCCCCGTTCTACTGGAGCGGGGTCATGTTTTTTTAGGGGGGAGATAGCTGTCTTTTAGAAATAGAACTTTTATGGCTATTTTGGGTGTTAACTAGTTTACTCCTTTACTATTAACTATGCCATTTGAGATTATTTCCACCTATCAGCCTACGGGCGACCAACCTCAAGCAATTGCCCAGCTAGTAGAGGGCATCCAAAACGGAGAGCCTACACAAACCCTGCTAGGGGTAACAGGGTCTGGGAAAACCTTCACAGTGGCCAATGTGGTCGCTCAGTTGGACCGCCCGACGTTGGTGTTGAGTCATAATAAAACCTTGGCGGCGCAATTGTACGGAGAATTTAAACAGTTTTTTCCTAACAATGCGGTTGAATACTTCATTAGTTACTATGACTATTATCAGCCAGAAGCTTACATTGCTACTACCAATACGTACATCGAGAAAGACTTAGCTATCAACGAGGAGATTGATAAATTGCGTTTGTCGGCGGTTTCTTCTTTGATGTCTGGTAGAAGAGATGTGTTGGTTGTCGCGTCGGTGTCGTGTATTTATGGCGCTGGAAATCCTGAAGAATACCGAAAAAGCATCGTTCGTGTAGGTGTCGGCGAGCAGCTTAGCCGCAATCAGTTTTTGTTTAAGTTGGTTGAAATTCTATACAGCCGTACTGAGGCCGAATTTTCACGCGGAAATTTTCGTGTAAAAGGTGATACGGTGGATGTGTACCCAGGCTACGCTGATTTTGCCTATCGTATTATTTTCTTTGGGGACGAAATTGAAGAAATTCAACGAATTAATCCTTCTAATGGAAAAAAAATTTCGACAGAAAAAATAGTAGCCATCTTTCCCGCAAATCTGTTTGTAACAGGGCGTGATGTGCTATTGAACGCTATCCACGAAATTCAGGATGACTTGGTAGCTCAAATCCGTTATTTTGAACAAGATGGTCGTTTGCTTGAAGCTCAACGAATCCGAGAACGCACCGAATTTGACATGGAAATGATGCGAGAGCTGGGCTATTGTTCGGGTATCGAAAACTACTCACGCTATTTCGACCGTCGCCAGCCTGGACAACGTCCCTTCTGCTTGCTCGATTATTTCCCTGAAGATTTTTTATTGGTTGTTGACGAAAGTCACGTTACCATGCCTCAGATTCGGGCGATGTGGGGAGGTGACCGTTCGCGCAAAGAAGCACTGGTTGATTACGGATTTCGGTTGCCAAGTGCAATGGATAACCGACCGCTCACTTTTCAGGAATTTGAAGAACTGGCAGGCCAGACCATCTTTGTGAGTGCTACCCCTGCCGACTACGAACTTCGACGGACAGACGGGGTTGTGGTGGAGCAGATTATTCGCCCAACGGGCTTACTCGATCCTGAGATTCAGGTGCGGCCAAGTCTCAACCAAATTGATGATTTGTTGGAAGAAATTGATAAACGAGTAAAGCGTAGCGAACGGGTATTGGTAACCACTCTAACTAAGCGAATGGCCGAAGAGTTAAGCAAGTACTTGGAGCGAGTAGGTATCAAGGGGCGTTATATCCACTCCGAAGTTAAAACACTCGACCGAGTGGAGATTTTACGGGACTTGAGATTGGGTGTGTTTGATGTGTTGGTGGGGGTAAACTTACTCCGCGAAGGGCTTGATTTGCCAGAAGTGTCGTTGGTGGCTATTATGGATGCCGACAAAGAAGGTTTTTTGCGAGATATTCGTTCGTTGATACAGACGATTGGGCGTGCAGCGCGTAACGAAAACGGAAAAGTGTTGATGTACGCAGACCGTATGACGGGGTCGATGCAAAAAGCTATTGAAGAGACTAATCGGCGCCGAGCGATTCAAATGGAATATAACACGGCTCATGGCATCACGCCCAAAACCGTATTTAAGAGTCGAGAGGCTATTATGGAACAAACGTCTGTGGCTGACTCTAAAGCTTCGGCCAAACGCTATTATGTGGAACCAGAGGAGATTCGAGTGGCAGCAGACCCAGTGGTACAGTACATGGCAAAGCCAGAATTGGAAAAGCTTATCGCCGAAACTCAGCGCAAAATGGAAACCGCTGCCAAAGAACTCAACTTCTTGGAGGCGGCTCGCTATCGCGATGAATTGTTGCAGTTGCGGGAAAAATTGAAAAGATAACTCTTGCGGAGCAAAAATAGGATTATACTTATGCCTTCAAATTCCGAATATACGCATAACGTCATCGTCGTTGAGACAGATATTGACGAGTTAAACCATGTCAATAACGTAGTTTATTTGCAATATGCGCAAGACATTGCTACGGCACATTGGGAAAGCGTTGCTTCTCCCGAATTGCAAGAAAAGGTGATTTGGGTAGCCCGTCGCCACGAAATTGATTACTTAAAACAAGCTTTATTAGGGGATAAATTAGTGATAAAAACGCGAGTTGGGGAATACACGGCGGCTACTTGGGAGCGCCACTATGAAATGTTTAGAGAAAGTGATGGACAATTGCTGGTAAGAGCAAAAAGTGTTTGGGTACCTCTCGACCGAAATACGCACCGAGTCAAACGGATAGAAGGAGAAATTTTATGTTGTTTTTTAGGGTAAATAGTCCCGTAATCAACGCACACCAAGGCATAAAATTTAGTGTGGCTATTAGTTGGATTTGAGATTGTGCCTTGCCTTTTGCCAACGTGCTTTTTACGGTAATAGCCGCTGCTTGATTTCAGCAACCCGTTGTTCTTTTTTGGGTTGGCGGTATTTTTTTGCAAAAGCTGTATGATACGTGTGTGCTTCCAAAAACTTAATTTGAACTTCATCCCACTTCTTGCGGTCGTGAAGTAAATCCATGTTTTGTAATTCTTGGAATAAACTTTCGCTAATAGGCTCGAAATCAGGGCGACCTAAATAATCTAAGTCGGCGTCGCACAATACCTCTTCGAGCGTTGTACAGGGCGCTTGTGGGACTTTTGTTGCCATAATAAGCCCCGAAATTACACCAATTTCTGTCTCTGTGTACTCAAAAGAGGGAAGGAGTTGACGGATAATGGTTACGCCTCTTTCCTCGTGTCCTTGATACGTTTGAGTAAATCCAATATCGTGAATGAGGGCCGAAGTAAGAAGAAGGTCTGCGTCAGATTCTGCAAGTGATAGTCGTTTGATATATTGACGACAAACAGCTATTACATCGCGGACGTGGTGTACGCCGTGATACGTGAGCTTGGGTGAGAGCTGTTGAGTGAGGTCGGCCATGACGGTGCGTTGTAGCCTAAAAAATCTCTCTAGGTGTACCATTTTTTAAATCAAAAACTCACGAGCTTATATTTTCATTGCGTCAAATTACTGAAAAGTCGTTTCCAATCAAATCTTTGCCTCACAATCCGTTATTTTTACGAAAAACTTTAAGTAAACTAATTATGTTTGACCCAAAAATTCTCCACCCTGAACTTGCCTTTCAAACTGCTCGCAGTGGAGGTAAGGGGGGGCAAAATGTGAACAAAGTCGAAACGAAAGTCGAGCTTCGTTTTGATGTAAAACAGTCGCTTTTGTTGACAGATGCCGAGCGCGAAATTATCCAACAAAAACTCGCTAATCGCTTAACGACAGAAGGTGTTTTGGTGCTAACTCATCAAACAGAACGTTCACAATTGGCGAATCGAGATAAAGTGATTCGAAAATTTGATGCCCTTATCAAAAAGTGTTTTGAAGTTGCAAAACCTCGTAAGGCAACCAAGCCTTCGGCCGCAGTTATTGAAAAACGCCTCAAGGATAAGCAACGCCAATCAGATATAAAGTCAATGCGTCGAAAAATTATTGAATAACAAAAAACGAATATGTTTGAAATTGAGCGACTTATAAATAAAAAAGAGATTCGAGAACTTGGGGTAGAAACGTACCTGCCGCATTACCCTCATTTGTGGTACAGCCCAGAGGGGATAGAATGGTACATGGAATATTGTTTTGGAGAAGAGGCTCTTACAGTCGACTTAGCCAACCCTGATGTTCTTTATTTTACAGTGAAAGTAGAAGGAGAAAAATTGGGCTTTTTAAAATTGGTTAACCACAAAGCGCCGTTTGAAAATCAGCCAAAAGAGTCGTTTTTATACCTTGAAAAAATCTACTTTTTGAAGAAAGCTACAGGGCTTGGTTTAGGACAAAAAACAATGGCTTGGGTAGATGAACAAGCCCGTCAATGGGGAATAACTAATGTGTGGCTTATGGCGATGGACTCGTCCGAAAAAGCGATTAAAAGTTACGAAAAAGCAGGTTTTGTTCAAATCGCAACGACGCGCCTCGACGATGAAGTGTTTTACCGACTTCGTACTGAGTTACGAGGCATGGTCGTGCTTCAAAAAGAGCTGCTTTGAAAAACCTCTTCCTCGTTTTTTTATTCTATTGAAAACCCGCACATTTGCGGTATGGATATTCGTGATTACATTCGTTTGGCCCTAGCCGAAGACGTAGGCGACGGCGACCACACTTCGCTTTCAACCATCCCAAGAGCTGCCGAGCGTCGGGCACGCTTGCTTGTTAAGGAAGACGGAATTGTTGCAGGCGTTGAGGTAGCCAAAATTATCTTTGAAGAGGTGGATCCCCTCTTGGAAGTAGAGATTTTTATTCGAGATGGACAAGTTATCAAAAAAGGGGATATTGTGCTTCATGTGAGCGGAGACGCCCAAGCTATTTTAAAAGCCGAACGCCTGGTACTCAATACGATGCAACGAATGAGTGGTATCGCTACTTACACTCATTCGCTTGTGAGCCTTCTCGACGGATTATCCACTAGATTGCTTGATACTCGTAAAACAACTCCTAATTTTCGTCTATTTGAAAAAATGGCGGTCAAAATTGGTGGAGCTGTAAACCACCGTTATGCGTTGTATGATATGATTCTCATCAAAGACAATCACGTCGATTATGCGGGTGGAATTGAAGCGGCTCTTAGCCAGGCTCGTGCGTACTTGAAGCGTACGGGTCGGCAGTTACAGATTGAAATTGAAGTACGGAATCTAAGCGAACTGGAGCAAGTGCTACAAATTGGAAATATTGACCGCATCATGCTCGATAATTTTAGCCTTGACGATCTCCGTACGGCAGTACAGCGAGTAGCGGGAAAATATCCTACCGAAGCATCGGGGGGAATCAGAGAAGAAACCCTGCGTGCCGTAGCCGAAACAGGCGTAGATTATATTTCATGCGGAGCGTTGACGCACCAAATTAAAAGCTTGGATTTGAGCTTGAAAGCGTATTAAGAGCATCTTTCTGAAAGTAAAATAACTTTTGGGAAGGCATTTTAACGTACTTACCCAATAGCTGATTGTGTATTTTTGTTTAAATACTAAAAAAAGCCGAAAACAAATATTTTCGGCTTTTTCCTTCTAACCTAACCTATGAGAAAAAGTTGGCACTTTTAAGTGCTAGTTCAACCAAACCTTTTACAAAGTTCGGGGCTAAAGCTGAAAAATTTTAGCGTAGAAATACGCGTTCTTTTATCATGTAGCCTTACTTGTTAGATTTTATTTAACGGTTTGGACTTCCTTTATTGAGTGTGTAGATTGCAACTTTGTTCTACCTAACCATACTCTTTTGAACTTTATGAAAAAAGCTGGGAAAATATTTTCGCTCAAGGAAATTGCTGTTGCACGCAAAAATTTTGAAGGAAAAAACAAAGGAAAAAAAGACCTTCGTAAAGCCGAATACTTTGACCGTGAAATACTCGAGACCCTCCTCAGAGTAGAAGGCTGCGACGGGATTCGTATTTATTATGGCCATGCCCCTGAAAACAAAGATGGTGACATTGATTTTTCCATTGTGGGAAATGAGCAGCCACGTTTGTTTTTGGTACCTGTGCAAATAGGTGAAGATGGTCTTGGACGAGATATGAAATTCAAAATTGAAATCACGGACGAAAAAGATGGAGAAGGTGAGCCAGGTGGAGCTGGTGGTGGAGCCCCTTGCCCTGCTTTTTGTAATCCTTAATTTATGATGGAAAAAATTGTAGCAGTTGCCGCTGATTTCTGGATTATACTACCTTCGATTATTTTATTCCAAAGGCGAGCTTATTTACAATCGCCTTTGAATAAAATAATTGCGATTTATGTGTTATTGTTTCTTATTCGGAATATATTAAGTTACATTACCATGGAGTTGAATATATATAATATGTATATTTATAACTGGGCGAATATTTTTAGTGGTATTACTATCAGTATGTTATATTATCATTTGTTTACAAATAAGTACTTCAAAATTATTGCATTAGTAGGAATGATTGCCGCTGTTGGGGCTTCGTTCTTGGATTATGAAACTCTTTTTAATGTCAATACGACTAACTTTAATCGCTTTTTTTATAACATTTTAGGAGGACTTGTTATTGCTTGTATATTATTTTATTTCTATGAGCTTTTACAGAACTTAAATGTCCCTAAATTGACCGAATTTACACCTTTTTGGTTCAGTACAGGAGCTTTATTGTATTATTCAGGAACAGTTTTTTCTTATCTTTATGTAAACTATACCTTCAATAATTCTGATTTAGGTATTGTAAGGAGTTATTGGATGATTGATGCATTCCTGTTTATCGTTTTTAGCAGTTTCTTGTCTATGGCCGTTTGGTATATGAAACCTCGTGATTTGAAAAGTGATTTTTAATCAGGATAGTGCCAGGGTTAAGCGACTCATTTTTTTCGTTTACTAAAGAATAGCCCTCCTCGTTTTTCTCTGTATTTTTGAATATAATTAGTGCAATTCGTTTTGCCCTTTTACTATGGCACCTTTTTATACCATCGTTATCGGGACGAGTATTATGCTTTTTATGGCAATGTTCATTGTCGTGTTTGTGATGTATTACCAACGTAAACAGATTGAGCAACAAATACGCGTTAAAGATATGGAGGCGGAGTTTCAGCGAAAACTCTTGGAGGTCTCTATGGCATCTACTGAAGCCGAACGGCGGCGTATCGCCCAAGATTTACACGATGATATTGGGGCGCTGTTGTCTGTAACAAAATTGACTTTTAACGCATTGCATAGCCAACTTGGTTCAAAAGAACAAGCGGAGCGGCTTGCTCAACAAGTGAGGGAAGCAATTGATGAAACCATTAGCCATGTTCGTCGTATTAGCCGAGAATTGGTACCTACTACCCTCGAACGATTTGGCTTGGCAGCTGCTATTCAAGAATTTGCTGCTAAGAGCAATTTACAACATGGGCTAAAAATTACCTTCGATTGTCACGGAGATGAAGATTTGCGTTTTGAACCCCGTGCTGAGCTAATGCTGTATCGGGTAGTTCAGGAGCTAATCAATAACGCCCTCAAACATTCAAAAGGCCGAAATGTCCATATTCAGATTGAACTTCCCCCGCGAAAATTTTGCTTGGTCGTTGAAGATGATGGGCAAGGGTTTGATTTTGCTGATGTGCGTTTACGACCATCGCCAGGTTTAGGCTTGGATAGCATCGAAGGACGATTGCGAATAATCAATGGAAAAATGGACTACCAAACATCACTGAATAAAGGATGTCGAGTAATTATAACCTTACCAAATTTTATGTCTATGGACTCAAAAGTAGCTTCTGGAAAATCAATTATAGGATAGAATATAATTTACAGCACGAACAGATGAATAAGATAAAACTCGTTATTGCCGACGATCATAACCTTTTTCGTAAAGGGATGACTGCTATGCTCAATCAAATACCTGATTTTGAGTTGATTGGAGAAGCATCAAATGGGGAAGAATTATTGGAGCTATTGGGAAAAGTAACTCCAGATATAGCCCTTTTGGATCTTCAAATGCCCATTATGGATGGAGTAGAAGCTACCGAACAAATTCAACAACATTTCCCAAATTTACGAGTGATTATTGTGTCGATGCACGAAGAGGATCGTTTCATCATTCATTTGTTAGAAAAAGGGGTCAATGGGTATCTTTTAAAAGATTCTGAGCCAGGGGAGGTTGAAAATGCCATTCGAAGGGTTATGATAGATGGTTTTTATTACAGTGATTTTGTTGCAAAAGCCCTACATCGGAAAGTAATTACGCGTGCTAATCCTCCAGCACCATCATTCAATAGTAAGGTTCAAATTTCTCCCCGAGAAATGGAGGTGCTGCAGTTGCTTTGCCAAGGGCTTTCTACCCTGGAAATCAGTGAGAAATTATTTGTTAGCCCTCGTACTGTTGAAGGCCATCGACTTCGTTTACTCGAGAAAACAAGGATAAAAAACACAGCAGGGTTGGTGGCGTATGCTTTCAAAAATGACTTGCTTTAGTTTTTTTCTATGACTTATGTTCTTTAAAAACGTGACAAAAAGAGTGTACTTTGTATCTGAATAGAAACATACTAAAAATCCATGAAAAGAATATTAATTGTTGCTGCCTTGGCTTTGTGGTCAGGATACAGATTACAGGCTCAAACCGTATTGCCAGGAAAACATGACATAGATAAGTCGACGTTTGAAGGGCTTTATGTAACTACTAAAATCGAAGAAAAATATCTTGGCCAATACTGGGAAGCGTATTTAAAACAATATGGCAAAGTAAGTAGCTCACGTGGAGGGGTTTATCGTTCTACTGCCGCTGATATTTCAACAATTTCTTCGTCTCCCATTAACCTTTCGAGCCAAGTATCCTCTAAAAAAGGGCTTTCTCAGGTGTTTATTTACTTGGATTTAGGGAATGGTTCGTATATTACGCAGGGTACGAAAGGTTATGCTGAGGCGGAAGCTTTTCTGAAGAAATTTGCAGAAGATGCTATTTTGTACGACGATGCACGTGTGGCTGAAGAAGTCATGAAAGATTCAGAAAAAACGTTTTCTAAGCTGACTCGTAAAGGAGAATCGCTCAAAAAAGACATTGAGAAAATAGAAAAAGAGTTAGCTAGTTTGAAAAAAGACTTAGAAATCAATCAAAACGACGTAGCTACCTCGCAAACAGATTTGGAAATTAAGAAAAAGTCGTTGGAAGAGGCGAAAGCGAAGATTCCTACCAAACAATAATCTCCCTAAACCTTACAGGTCTGTGCTCTTCTTCTACTGAGACCTGTAAGGTTTTTTGTTCACAGGTCTTTTTTGTATTCTCTAGGAGTTTTTCCTGTAACGGATTTAAATGTTTTAGTAAAATGAGAAAGATTATTAAAGCCACTGTTGTAACATACGTCAGTTACAGATTGGTTATTTATAAGCATTTTACACGCCTGTTTGATGCGGTACTCATTCACAAAGTCGGTGAAGGTCATTTGAGTGATTTTTTTGAAATACCGACAAAATGAAGGTACGGTAAGGCTTGCTAGGTCGGCTACAGTTTGTAAGTCGATTTCTTGTTGATAATGTTGTTCAACATAGCCATAAATTTGCCGTATTCTACTTTCCTCTCGATGACTGTGTTCGTAGCTTAATCCGTTGATTTTTAGGAGATTGTATTCTTTACTTGTTGCTAGTTTCTGTAAAATAAGCAAAAGCTGGATTAAACGTTCAAAATGGTTAAGCTGAGGAAGTGTAAGCATTAGTGTCGCTACTTGTTCGCGAGTTTTACCAAAAAAGTTTAAACCTTGTTTTGATAGTTCAAAAACCCGCTTTATGTCGTGTAACTCAGGGCTTTGAAGGAACGCGTCGCCCAAAAAATTATCGCGTAATTGAACCACAATTTCTTCGTGCTCCGAATCGGCACCGTAACCAAAATTAAGGTGTGGAACGTTGGGGCCAATAAACATCAACTCACCCTCTTCAAAATGCGATAGATGCTGCCCGATGTGGCGTTTACCTGAGCCTTTATGGATATAAACAATTTCGTATTCGGGATGTTGGTGCCAAAAAAAACGGTCTTCGCGTGAGTGCCAATGCAGCACTTTAAACGAACTGCCTCGGTCGGGGGTTATGTTTTCGTATTCGGTTTTCATGCTTGATTGTCGCTGGGTTTCGCTAACTTTGTATCAAAATGATAATTAAGCACAAATTAAGGCAAAAAACGAATGATAATTTCGTTCAATATTTGCAGATATTTGCGTCCACAACACACACATTGACTTTTCTCACTGAAAACCTATGATGATATAGAGAGCGGCTTAGGCCGCTTTTTTTATGCCCCTTATTCTCGATTTGCGATTTTGGCGCTGGATTGTATCTTTGTAAGTGTTCAAAAAGTGCTCTTATGGTTTTAAGTATATTGAGCCTTTATTTATCGCTTTTTTTGGATTTAGGAGTGTATGAAAGTCTCTACAAGTCAGCCATTTACAGTTGTCTACTCTTTATTTCAGCACCAGTATCTCGGGTACTTGTTTGGTTCATACATGGTTCAAATTAACTCAAAGAATGAACTGACTTTACTCAACCAGATTGTGTCCACTAAAAATATTAATGAGTTCACTTCTGGGCTGGATAGTGTTGATTTTGAGTTGGTTAAATTGATTGAGGATACTCAGCAGGATACTATTTTGAAAAAATTTAACCCCAAAAAACTTTCGGCATTTGATTTTTTTCAAAAAGTATATGACCCTCAAAAAGGCGATAAACTACTGCAAGAGACAATTAATGATTTTATTGAAAAACGCAAAGTTGAGATTCTTGAAAAGCTAGAGGGTAAAAAAGTATTCATCATGGGGAGCGATAATAATCCTGCTTGGATGCCCATTGAACGGATGCCCGACAAAGCCAAAGTTTTCTTTCACTTTGTTCGTAATGAAGAAAATACCCATTATTTCCCTATTATAAAATATGGCACCGAGCGACTTCAAATTCGCCATAGAAACGCGATGCTTATTTGTGATGAACCTGCTTGGTTATTGATTGACAGCAAGTTGTATCATTTTGATCAAACGGTGGATGGAAAAAAAATTCGCCCATTTTTGACCAAAAATCACATCGTCATTCCGCGCAATGTGGAGGAGCAGTATTATCAGAAATTTGTAGCTCCTCTGATTGCGAGCTATGAAGTATATGCGCAAGGTGATGGGTTTGAAATTCGTTACGAAAAAGAATCGGTGCTGCCTGTACTGAGTATTTCTGAGCAAGTTACGGTAGTTAAAGCGGGGTCTTTGACATTATTTGATGCACAAGATGATTCGGTCGTTGAAGCCGAAAATTATGACCAAAGCCAAGTGGTCTTTGAGTTGTCGTTTCAGTATGGGCAGTTTAGTTTTAAGTTTGATAGTTTTGCCAACAATGCCAATGTAAGCCTTGAAAAACAAGGTGATAAGTATATTTTCCACAAAGTGAGACGCAATTTAGGCTTTGAAAAAAATACCATCTTACGGCTCAGAGAGTGGGGGCTATCCATTGGGCAAGGACGAAGTGTAGTGTCTAAAAATCACGCATTTGAGTGGATTCAAGCGCATAATGTCGCGTTGAAGGACGCAGGCATTTTATTGCAACAATCGGTCACCAATAATTCCAAACGGTATTTCTTGGGTTATTCTTCCATTGACATTACGTTTGAAGAATCGCGAGATTGGTTTGATGTGTATGCTAAAGTACGTTTTGGCGAATTTGAAATCCCTTTTGTCAAGCTTAAAAACCTGATTTTAGCTCGGAAAAGAGAATTTACTCTACCCAATGGCGAAATTGCGGTTATCCCAGAAGCTTGGTTAACAAAGTATTCTGAGCTGTTTGCTTTTGCCGAATACGATGCCGAAAACCAACAACTTACCCTCCGAAAACACCATCTAGCACTGGTGCAAGAATATGCTGAAGACAGCCTTGCTAAAGTGGTGATGAACCGGAAATTGGAAAAATTACGTGATTTTGATGAAATTGATGAACAGCCTTTGCCTCAGGATTTTGTGGGTATGTTGCGCCCCTATCAAAAAGCAGGTTACGATTGGATTATTTTTCTGAGTCAGTACCGTTTTGGAGGGTGCTTGGCCGATGATATGGGTCTCGGAAAAACTGTAACGACTTTGGCCGTGTTGCAACGCCAAAAAGAAACAGGGGCAAACCACCCTTCCTTGTTGGTGATGCCTACTTCGTTATTGTATAACTGGGAATTGGAAGCTCGGAAGTTTACCCCACACTTAAGGGTGCTCATTTATAAAGGTTCCTACCGCGAAAAAGACACTGCTCGCTTCGACGATTATGACCTCATTTTGACCTCCTACGGTATCGTTCGCATTGATATTGAGATTCTTAAATACTACCGTTTCAATTATATCATACTTGACGAATCGCAAGCGATTAAAAACCCTTCGTCGCACGTCACGAAAGCTGTGATGCAGCTAGAGTCGAATTTTCGGTTGATTCTAACAGGGACACCGCTCGAAAATACAACCATGGATTTGTGGAGTCAGATGACCTTTGCGAACCCAGGTTTATTGGGGAGTCAGTCGTATTTTCGTTCCCACTTTCAGGCACCGATTGAAAAACAAAACGATGCCCAACGCACCCAAAAGTTATATGCTCTGATTAAACCATTTTTGCTTCGTCGGCATAAGTCACAAGTCGCGCTCGACTTGCCTCCAAAAGTAGAAAGTGTTCATTATTGTGAAATGTCGGAAGAGCAGGAAAAACGCTACGAAGAAACTAAGTCGTACTACCGAAATTTTATCTTAGAGCACATCGAAGAAGAAGGTATGGCCAAGTCACAAATGGTGGTTTTACAAGGACTTACCAAACTGCGTCAGCTAGCCAATCACCCACGGATGGTGGATGAAAGCTACGAAGGAGAGTCAGGAAAACTAGAAGAAATTGAAGCTAAGTTAGAAGAATTGGTCAGCGGAGGGCATAAGGTGTTGATTTTTAGTCAATTTGTCCGTCATTTGGCTATCTTACAGAAAACATTTCATCATCAAAAAATAAAGTATGCTTACCTAGACGGTAGCACTGTGAATCGGCAAGCGCAGGTGGAGTTGTTTCAGCAAGATGAATCGGTGAAAGTGTTTTTGATTTCGTTGAAAGCAGGGGGGGTGGGGCTTAACCTGACGGCTGCCGATTATGTCTTTATTTTAGACCCTTGGTGGAATCCTGCGATTGAGGCTCAGGCCGTTGATCGTGCCCACCGAATTGGCCAACAACGTACGGTTTTTACGTATAAATTTATTACCAAAAATTCGGTGGAAGAAAAGATTTTAGACCTACAACGAAGCAAGCAGAGGTTGTTTAATGAATTGATTACCAGTGAAGAAGGTTTTGTAAAGTCGTTGACGAAAGAAGATATTTTACAACTATTAGTCTAGCGAAGCAGCAAAAGTTTTCCTCGAATAGCGTACCCTTGGGGGGCTGTTTGGAGAATAAAAGTATAACTACCAACGGGCAACGGAACGTCGTTGTAAAATCCGTCAAATACGGCTTTTTTTGCTGAATCGGAACTAAAAACAGCGTCTCCCCAACGGTTATAAATGGTAAGGATTGCGTCAGGCAATTTCTCTAAACCCCGAACGACCCAAGTATCGTTGATGCCGTCGCCGTTGGGGCTAAAGGCATCTGGTACGTGTATTCCTTTCATGATTCCAATGGTAATTTTATCAGTAGCCATACAACCATTGGAATCGGTTACTTTGAGGGTGTACGTGGTGGTCTGGTTGGGGGTAGCCGTAGGGGAAGCAATCTGGGAGCTATTTAAGCCCACAGGAGGATTCCATTCATAGGTGCTTCCTGTTTCTTTTTCGTTTGTATTGAGCTGAATACTAGCATATTCTGCGATGTCTTGATCGGGGCCGAGTTCTACTGAGGGCAGCGCCAACACATCCACGCTGTAATTAGTCGAGCCATTCACACAATTTCCAGAAGGAGGCAAGGTATAAGTGATAATATGTTTTCCTGAACCTGCTTGTTGTGGAATAAACTTATTTGAACCGACGACCCCTTTGCCGCTAAAAGTTCCCCCTAAGGGAGTCGCTACCAAAAGAAGAGCCGCTGTGTCGCTACTACATCGGGTGGCTACGGGTTGAATTTTAATGGCCTCGGGGGTAAAAACATTTGCACGAAACGGGGGCGATTGGCCTGTGCAATTGTTCGAATCGGTGATTTTAACGATGTAACTGCCTGTTTGATTGAGAACTAGAGAGGCGTTTATCGCGTTTGGGATGGATACACTATCTAATAGCCACTGGTATTTGACGTTTTTTTCGGCGGTATTGGCTGTTAATGTGATAGTGCTTCCCGCACACAAAAATCCCAGAGGAGAGGTGGACGTAGTTGTAACAGTTGGGTTGGGGGTAACTTTAATCGTAGTGACCGACGATTCGGCAGGAACACAGGCCCCTTTTTTGGTTAAAAGAACTTGATAATCTCCTTTTTCTTTGACGACTAAAATGGAATCTTTGGCGCCAACAATGGTCTGTCCCTCTTTGAACCATTGGTAGGTGATATTGGGTTGATTGGCTCCCGCATTGAGTTGTACTGATTTCCCTTCACAAATCGTAGTGGAGGCTGAAATAGTAGGATTCCTAACTTCCGACACGCGAATTGCTGCGGGTGGAGGTGGGAGACAATCTTCGACCTCAATTTGGTACTCTCGGTAGGTTTCGCTGAGTTTGACTCCCGAACGGCTGTGTTGGAGCAAAAAGCCAACCGCATAAATTCCTGCTTTAGCAGGCTTAGCCGAGACGAGGATATTGGTTAAACCTTGACTGGAAAAAATATTAGGTGCAAGCGAGGGTAATGTAAAATTGCCGCCCGGAAGCATTTGATTTTCGGAAAATCCAGCTTTCCAGGCCACTTTTTGGTAGGGGATAGGGCCGTTGTTTTCCGTTAAAGGGGCAGTATTTGAGAGAATTAAATTGAAATTAGTTCGCGTAAGTCCCGATTTTAAAGGTTCAGAAACGACCTGAAGGCTAAAGTTGTTTTCTTGATTGGCACAAAAAAAGTTGTATGATTGAGGAACCCACTGTGGGCTGGTTTTTCCTGGTTCGGCAGGTTCAAAGTACTCCCATAAATAAGCAGGTGAAAACCAATGATACAGAACAATCTGCGAGGAAGCGATGTTGTCAGTGGGGTTACGGGGGCCAACGGGACTATTTACAATGTAGTAGCCCTCAGGGTCATTAAAATCTTGGGGTTGTAAGACCAAATTGTAATTATAGCGGACAAAAAGATACTCGACTTTGTTACTTTTATCACAAGAAGTTGAGAAGCTAGAAGCACTGATATCGTTACTTTTATCGGCCGTGTACTCTTGCATGAGTTTGTTGTCTTTTTTACGATATACCCCAAACCGTAGCTGAGCGGGGAGGGCATCGTAACCTGCTTTATCGGCAAAAAAAGTACAACCTACTCCGTACGAATAGGCCGTATTTTTATCAATAATACGACGGTCTATTTGTCCACCGTAAATACGTTGGGCATATGACGAGCAAAAACTGGCGGATAAAATAAGAAGAAACCCAACAAGAGTACGCATTACTTTGGTTAAAGACTATTATTAAAATCAAATGTATCTAAAAATCTACTAGTACGTAGTAACCAAGCAGTTATTAAGTAATTATGGAATTCCTCTTTCTAGACTTTTACCAAAAATACGACACGTTAACCCTCGCTCAAAGGTTGCTTGGGTGTACGTTGGTACGTCAAAGCCCGCACGGGACTACGGCTGGAATCATTGTAGAAACAGAAGCATACCTCACCGACGACCCCGCTTGTCATGCGTACCGAAAGAAGACAAAAAGAAATGCCGCAATGTTTGGCCCTGCGGGAACGGTTTATGTGTATCAAATTTACGGAATGCACTATTGTGTCAACGTCGTAAGTGGTGAAGAAGGTGTGGGTGAAGCGGTGTTGATTCGGGCCTTGGAACCAACGGAAGGCATGGAACTCATGGAAGAAAGAAGAGGGTGTGGAAGGTCGAGTGCAGAGGGTAGAATGTCGAATGAGGAGCTTACTCGACATTCGGCACTCTCCCTTCGGCACTTATGCAACGGCCCTGCTAAATTGGTGAAAGCGATGGGAATTAGTATTGAGGAACACAATGCAACTTCGCTTTTGACGGATAATTTAAAGATTTATCCTTCGGTGCTAAAAGAGTTTGAAATGGTGACTACCACCCGAATCGGCATTACTCAAGGCGCTAATTTACCATATCGTTTTTATGTGGCAGGCAATCGTTTTGTGAGTCGTAAGTAAGGATGTGCTTACAAACTGGATCTGACGAGTTTGGCGCCGTCGCACATGGCTTTTAATTTTTGTTTGGTTGCCCAGCGCGCCGTCTGACTCATTCCACAGTCGGGGGCCACGGCTAGTTTTTCGGCAGGAACGTACGACAACACCTTCCGAATGCGTTCGGCGACGTCTTGGGGCGTTTCGATGTAATAACTCTTGACGTCAATGACCCCTACGGCCACGTCTAGTTTTTCGGCAAAGCGTTCGAGTAAATGTACATCGGTGAAATTGAGCACCGTCATTTCAGAATGTAATTCATCGACGGTCATGTCTAAAAAATCGGGTAGCATTGGAGCTAATGTTTTTTTTCCCACCGAACGGCCTTTATAATTTCCAAAACAGAGGTGCATCGAAAGGCGCGTTTTTCCGACAGCAGGCGCGACGGTTCGGTTAAAAATATCGACAAATCGTTGGGTATCTTCGCGGTAGGCGTAGCAACTCATGGAAGGTTCGTCCACGCAAATTTCGGGAACGCCCAATGCCACCAGTTCTTCAATTTCTTTCCGCACAAGAGGCAAAATAGCCTCGGTTACTTCCCAACGGTCTTTGTACAAATGCCCTGGATTCAAGCGCCCCGACAAGGTATAAGGCCCAGGAATCGACATTTTAACGCACTGTCCTTCGGGGGCAAGGCGTTTTAGCCGTTTGTATTCTTCCACTACTCCAAGTCCTTTGGGAGCTGTTAGAGGGGCTATGATACTATTTTTGCCACGTTGGTCGTGGGCGGGTGGGCCGTATTTTCGGGTTTCTGAGCTATCGTTCTGGATTCCGTTGATGAAACCATAAAACGATAGGTTAAAGTCAAGGCGGGTTTGTTCGCCGTCGGTGATGACATCAAGCCCTGCGCTTACTTGGTCGTGGATGGCCGTAATGACGGCATCGTCAATCATTTCGGCGATGTCGGCTGGGCCAAACTTGTCGAGGTTCATGCTGGCAAATTCGAGCCAACCTGGAAAGGGCATCGAGCCAACGACAGTGGTTTTTATCGGATGAGGTTGCATGTTTCTAGATTTGAGAAGTAAAAATTAGAGCCATTGGTACATGACATAGGCATCGACGAGCCCGAGTTGGGCGTGTTGGTAGGCTCTGGGGAGGGTGCCAATAATATCAAAGCCGCATTTTTGCCATATCCGCACGGCAGTTGTATTGGTCGAAATCACGCAGTTGAACTGCATGGCACGAAAACCTAACCGCTTGGCTTCTATAAGCGAGAAGCGACACATTTGCTCAGCAATGCCACGGCCGCGCGCTTCGGGATGAACCATGTAACCTGCATTGACAACATGGCTGCCTAAGTCGGGCTGGTTGGCTTTTAGAAAAAACGTACCGACGATTTTACCGTTTTCTTCGGCGGCGTACGCATATTTTTCGGAATCAAACCAAATTCCTAGCATTTTCTCGCGTGAAGAGCCTGGCGCGTACATGTAAGTATTTCCCGCCCGAATCACGGGCTCAATAATAGCCCAAAGGGCTTCTTTATCGGTTGGGAGTACGGGGCGAATTTTTAAGGTCATCGTGTTAGAGGGAATCACTGACGTAACTGGGTGTACCTATTTGTTGATACATTTTAGCAAGGCGGTGCGCGTGTTCATCGTAGGCCGCTTCAAACAGCTCGACGGCGCGTTCGCTACCGACTACCGCCGCTGCACTTAGTACTTTGGGAGGACGGCCTGCTTGGGTAAGAAGTTGGGCGGTTTCAGCTTTAAGGCAATTGACAATCGCCGCCCCGCCCACCGTCGAACCAGGAGAAACGGGGGTATCAAGTCCCTCTAACCTAACCATGGCATCGCCTACGGGTGCGCCTGTATCCAGTACTAAATCGGAAAAATCAGTTAATTTTTTTCCATCGGTGCGTTTTGATGTACTGGCAGCGGAGTGTTCTTTGGTAACTAAAGCAACGACCTTAATGCCATTTTTTTGAAAAATTTCGGCCATTTCTACGGGGACAATATTCGTTCCCGAAGACGAAATCACCAAGGCCGTATCTTGAGAAGACAAGTCAAAATTTCGTAAAATACGGTCGGCCAAACCCGAAACATTCTCTAAAAACATGGCTTGACGTTGCCCGTTGGCACCTACCACCAAATTATGGAAGGTGAGTGATAACTCCACGATGGGGTTAAAACCCGCAAAAGAACCGTAGCGAGGCCACATTTCTTCGACCATGATTCGGCTGTGACCACTACCGAAAACGTGTACCATACGCCCCGCAAGGATGCTTTCGGCAAACCATTGAGCAGCTTGTTGGATTTGGGGTTGTTGTTGTTGAATAGTTTGTAAAATGTGCTGACATTTACTTAGATACACTTCGGTAACAGTCATGTGTAAAGTGAGTTTAGAACGCGGATTGTACGGGTTAAAGGGATGATAAAGCAAAGCCTGCGGCACCAATAGCCCCTGCCATGTCACCAAATTGGGCTTGAACGATGGGCGTTTGTTTGCCCCCAGGCCGCCACTCATACAGGCTCATAAATTGGCGTAAAGGCTCAAACAAAGCATCGTCGGACAAAGTGATTCCTCCTGCGAGGACAATGAGTTCGGGAGATAAGGCATTGACAAGCGACGATAGTGCCACCGCTAGTTTCTGGATGGAAGTGAGCCAAACCAAACTGGCCCAAGCGTCGCCTTGGCGGTAGGCTTCGACCAGTGCCCAGGTGGAGTCAAACTTTCCTTTACTTCTTTTTTGAATGGAATAATTGCCAATGGCGTACTCCAAACTTCCTGGAGCACCGATGATGCTTACTTCGTCGTCGGTGGCATGAAGGGAGAGGTGGCCAAGGTGTCCTGCCATTTGGCCAAGTCCTTGGTATAGTTTTCCTTGGATAAGAATACCGCCCCCAACGCCCGTGCCGAGGGTGAGTAAAATTACATTTTGGAAACCCTTAGCCGCCCCAAACCGAGCTTCGGCCATCAGCGCCGCGTGGGCATCGTTGAGGACGTAGGTTCGTTGCCCAAAATAAGCACTCCAGTCGAAATGCTCTAGTCCTAACAAGCGATTGGGAAGAAATGAAATACAAGAATTATGAGCATCGGGTAAGCCTGGAGCTGACAGTCCAATGGTATCGATGGGAGCCTGCCAATAATTTCGCAAGTAGGTAATCATTTCTAGTACATTTTCGTGCCAATGCCCTTCAGTGTCATCTTTCGTTGCCACGTAATGTTGCTTTAAGATTTCTCCCGCTTTATTGACCAGAATGCCCTTGACATTGGTTCCACCCAAATCGATGCCTATGGCTGTTTTCATTTTTTTAGTGTTTAGCGTAAAGTGCAGAATTTTGAGTTTTAGTGTCGAGGGTAAAATGCAGAATGTCAAATTTTTCAGCTTTGACTTTGTCTATTCGACATTTCATAAATGTCCCTCTGTTACTGACCAGCCGCCGTCCACTGACAATAGTTGCCCAGTGGTAAATTTAGAATAATCCGACATAAAATAAATGGCTGCTCCATCGAGGTCAGAGGGTGTACCGTTGCGGCCACCGTCGAGTGGTTGTTTGGTTTTGATAAAATCCATGATGAGCGTGTTTTGAGAGGCACGTTGGCTCATGGGAGTTTCTATTAACGCGGGTGCGAGAACGTTGACGCGGATGTTGTCTTTGGCATAATAGGCTGCAATGGACTTGGTAAAGCCAATAATGGCCGATTTGGTTGCTGCATAGGCGTGGGTGGTAAAGTAGATAGGAGAGGGTGAAAAGCCGAGCACCGAACCCACATTCAGGATAGCACCTCCCGTTTTTTGGGCTAAAAACTGACGTACCGCAGCTTGGTTAGAAAGCATGAGCGAGGTAAGGTTCAACTCAAACGTTTTGTCCCAACCCTCCAACGTAAGTTCGTGCAAAGGGCCATCGCCAAATTTCCGTCCGCTTCCTCCCGCGACGTGGTACAGCCCATCAAATCGCCCAAAGATATGAATTGCTTGGGCAATAGCGTAGGGAGCCGTGCTTTCTTGCGTGGCATCGGCCGAGATAACCACCGCCGAAGGGCCCAATTGCCGTTGGGCTTCGTCGCAGCTTTTGGGGTTACGGCCAACTACCACGACTTGGGCACCGTGCCGAATAAACGCACTTGCTGCCGAAATTCCAATGCCTGTGGTACCGCCAATGACGACAATTGTTTTCTGATCGAGCCATTTTTCCGTAACCATGCTTAATTTTGTGCTATTGGATTTTTAACTTATTATAAAGAGTTAGAGGGGTGGTTTTCTAATCAACCATTCGCCAAAAACTTACAAGATCTTGGTAACACAAACACAATTTGAGGAGGAAGTGAGGGCTTTTTTGTCTTTTCAACAAGGCCAAGAGTTACCCATTGTGGGGCAAAGGTTCTCTTGTCCAGTGCTTTATTTCCCTGAACGCCTGCTGGCGATTCATCTCATTTCGTTGGAAAAAATCAACTCACTTTTACCCGATACTTTTGTACAATTGAGTGATGATTTGGCAGTTGAAGGCATCAAAGTGATTCATTTGTGGGAAGATGTGTGGTATTCCAAAAAAGCCGTTGTTCAGTCTAGGCTGCGGGCGGAGTTTGGTATTTCTCAGCGTATTCCTGCCCGTCTTACAAAAGTTCGCCGCATTGATAAACCAACTTTAGAGCGATTTATTGATGCCAATCACTTGCAAGTTTCGACCAATGCGAAGTTTAAATATGGCCTTTTTTTACCTAAAAATTACCAACGTATTTTAAAAGATGACAGTCCTGCGACATCGTTTTTGGTCCAACAAATGACGATTCAAGGAGAAGCCTTAGTAGCTGTGTCTTCGTTTAGTGGGGGAAAAAATATCCTAAGAGAAGAAGAGATGTTCCGCTCGTTTGAGTTGATTCGTTTTGCCAATCATCTTGACTGCACGGTGGTTGGGGGATTGGATAAATTGCTGAAAGCTTTTGTGACTGAATTACAGCCCGATGATATTATGACTTATGCCGACCGCGACTGGTCAGACGGTAGAAGTTACGAACGCTTAGGTTTTGAACGAATGGGAGCAGCCCCTCCGCATGCTTTTTGGGTCAATCCTAACACTTGGGAACGACATTATGCCGATCGGCTTTTGCCCGACGATATTGGGCTTCATTGGGTAAAAGTATATAATTCAGGGAATTGGAAGTTTGTAAAAAAAATGATTTGATGTTTTTCTTGCAAAAATATGGCGTTACATTGCCAGCAATTTGCGCTCTCACTTATCAATGAACCTCTTCGGGTAAAAAAAACTGTGCTAAATTTTTTATGCCAACGCATGGCCTTTGAGTGGGTTATTTAACGTATTTTTAGGTGTTTATCTAAACTCCTAGAATCCTCCCTTTTTGTTATGAAACGACTGCTACTCTTTTGTCTTGTATTGCTTCAATTTCAGGCCATTGCCCAGCTAAAGTTTGCCCGTTTATTTTCAAATCACGTGGTGCTTCAACGCCAAAAACCAATTCCTGTTTGGGGTTGGGCCAAGCCTAAGGAAAAAGTTACGGTGACGTTGGCTAACCAAAAACTTTTGGTTAGGGCCGATGACGCAGGAAAATGGAATGTAAAATTCAAACCCATGGAAGCGGGCGGCCCTCATCGGTTGGTGGCTACTACGCTGACGAGTAAAATCGAAGTAGAGGATGTGTTGATGGGTGAGGTGTGGTTGTGCTCGGGGCAGTCAAACATGGAATGGCCTGTCAAACAAGCTGATAATTTTCGCCAAGAGAAGAAAAATGCCAATTTTCCCCAAATACGCCATTTTTACGTAGAACATAATGTAACGATGGACGTTCAGACTGACCTTACCTCGGGCGAGTGGAAGGTCAGTGACGAAGAAAATGTGGGCAATTTTACAGCCGTTGGGTTCTTTTTCGCGAGGGAGTTAGCCCAAAAGTTGAACGTACCTATAGGCTTGCTTCATTCGTCGTGGGGAGGTTCTCAAATCGAAGGGTGGATTAGCAAGGAAGCTATGCAAACCAACAATGAATTGAAACCCTACGCCAAGGCCCTCCCCAAAACGTGGGAAGAAGCTGATGCGCAACTCGATCGCCAAATGCGCAAACAGTTGCTAGGAAGTGAGGTGGAAGTTACGATGGCGGATGAAAAAAAATATACCGAAGCGGGATACGATTTCTCGAAATGGCGCTCGGCGGGGAGTCCTTTGGGAGCGTGGGATTGGAAAGGAATTTGGATGTTTAGGGGCAAAGGGTTTATGGCCAAAACCATCGATATTCCTGAAGATATGGTAGGACAAACCACGACTTTGGGATTAGGAATTCAAGATAGTTTTAACGAAATGTACATCAATGGCAAGCTGGTTTATGCAGGTATGATGCAAGGAATACGCAAAATAGCCCTTCCTGCCGATGCGTGGAAAGCTGGCGCCAATCGGCTTGTCATAAAATTGGGGAATATGATCGAGCATCCGTGGTATGGTTTGGGGGTGAATGGTACACCTGATGATTTATTCGTCAGCTCCAAAACCGCCAAAGTAAGCATTGCTTCCGATTGGTATCTTTTGCCTTCTTTTGCCGAACCTCATTCGTATAATCACAGTTGTAATAACGTCGGGACGACGATTTATAATGCGATGATTGCGCCGCTCATTCCGTTTAGTATTCGGGGGGCGCTTTGGTACCAAGGTGAGTCAAATGCGGGGCGAGCGTACCAATACCGACAGTCGTTTCCGTTGATGATTGATGATTGGCGACAGCAATGGGACGACGATTTTTCGTTTTATTTTGTGCAATTATCAAGCTACGGTGACTACCAAAATAGCAATAACGGAAGCACTTGGGCCGAACTCCGAGAAGCACAAACCCTAGCACTTTCTCTTCCTAAAACGGGTATGGCCGTGACGCTTGACGTTGGCAATCCGAAGGATATTCACCCGACCAACAAACAAGACGTTGGCCACCGCCTAGCGCTTAATGCCCTCAAAATGGATTTTGGGCAAGATATTTTGCATACTGGGCCTGTGTATGATTCGGTCAAATTTGACGAAGACAAGGCCGTAATTTCTTTCAAAAACGTGGGTGAAGGCCTGATGGTCAAAGATAAGTTTGGGTACGTCAAAGGTTTTGAGATTGCGGGCGAAGACAAAGTTTTTCATTATGCCAAAGCCGAAATCATCGGTGATAAAGTAGAGGTTTATCACCCCAAAAGTGTGAAACCTATCGCGGTGCGTTACGCTTGGGCTGATGCGCCCGAAGACGCCAATTTGTTCAACCTAGAAGGGCTTCCCGCAGGGCCTTTCCGTACCGACGACTGGAAAAGCAAAACCGAAGGACAGAAATTTCAATGATAAACCAGGGGCGAATAACGAATTTACCAAAATTTGTTATTCGCCCCCTGGTCATTCTAACGACCTCAAGTGGATAAAAAAGTACTCGGTAGTGATTTTTGTTTCCAAAATGTATGTATTGAGATGGCCAAAGACGCCCCTTGCCCTTTTTGCCCCCTTCCTATTTCCCGCTTCGTTTAAAATAAACATAAGCACCACCGCCTAAGGCCAAAAACAGTAAACCTGCGATGGCTTGTTCAGGCTTTTCAATCAGGGTGTTGACCACTACGAAAGCCGACATGGCCATAAATATCAAGGGTGTGAAGGGGTAGCCCAACGTACTGTAATTGCGAGAAAGTTTACGTTTGCGAAAAGTAAAAATGGTAGCCGCCGTCAAGAAAAAAAAGGCCGTGTCCACAAACACAACGTAAGTGATGAGGTTGGAGAATGTTTGCCAAAAAATAAGTAACAAAATTGTCCAGAACGACTGAAAAATAATGGCCCAGAAAGGCGTTTGGAAACGGGGGTGAATTTGGGCAAATTGTTTAAAAAATAGCCCATCTTCGGCCATCGCAAAGTAAATACGGGGAGCGGTAAGAATATAAATGCCAATTGTGCCAAGTACCGAAAGTACAATGAGAAAAGAAATAAACTTTGCGCCCAATCCCCACACGGTTGAAATAGCTTCGGAGGCGACACCCGTTGAAGCTGCTATTTTTTCAATGGGAAGTAGTTTGAGGTAGGCTACATTGATGGTGACGTACGCCAAACACACAATACCGATGCCTAGCAACATTGCTCTAGGCACCACGCGATTGGCGTCTTTTACTTCTGCAGCAATGAAAGTTGCGTGCTGATACCCACCGTAGGAGAATGAAACTCCAATAAGGGCCAGTCCAAACGATGAGACAAGGGGTAATTGATAGGAGTTGGTGTTCCAACTAAAATCAAAAAGGCTGAAGTCTTGGGTGGCCATCAAAAACCCGATCAAGACCACGATGGCAATGCCGATAAGTTTGGCAGAGGTAAAGACCGACGCAAAAAAACTTCCCCATTTAACTCCCAGTACATTCATAATGGTCAGTAGGATAATGGTCATAATGGCCACGATGAGCTGTGAACTTTCCGAAATCGGAATGAGCTCATTAAGATAGGAGGTAAATACCAACGAAAGCGCTGCCAATGAACCCGTATTGATGACTAGTAGCATCGACCAACCGTACAGAAACGCGGGTAGGTTGCCGAAGGCTTCTTTGAGAAAAACGTAAAAACCCCCTGCTTTTTGGAAAGAAGAAGAAATTTCGGCGAAAGTAAGCGCCCCACAAAGCGCTACTATCCCCCCCGCAACCCAAACCCCCAACATCCAGCCCGTAGTGGGTAAATAGCCTGCAATTTCGGACGGCGTGCGAAAAACCCCTGAGCCTATACTCGACCCGACGGCAATCATGGTAAGACTAAAAAGTGTGATTTGTTTTTGTAGTTGTTGAGACATGAGTCTAAAGATTAGGTTGGCTTTGCTGCTTTTGAAGCAACCACTAATCTAAGAAATCATTGTTAATAAACTACTATGCCGCACATTAAGGGGTTTTTAATACAGAATTAATAACATATTAATCTTTACTCCTCAGTTTTGCACAAATGCTTTTATAGACCCAAAATGAGGATTACTATTATTCTAACAGCTTTGTTGTTTCCCTTTTTCTGCTTTGCCCAAGATTCGCTGCGAATTTCGCTGCGACAGGCAGATAGCCTATTTTTACAAAATAATCTTTTTCTGCTCTCTGAGCGCTTCCGAATAGAGGCGAGTAAAGCGGCTGTGATTCAAGCCCGTTTATGGGACAATCCGACATTATCTACAGAATGGAATGCCTATAATCCTACTAAAAAAAGGGTATTGGATGTAGCCAAGGGCGGTGAAAAAATCATCACACTGGAGCAAGTACTCCTGACGGCAGGCAAACGTAGTAAGCAAGTGGCTTTGGCTGTAGAAAATGCTCAAATGACGGAATACGAATTTTTAGACCTGCTACGAACTCTCAAATTTGAGTTAAGAAGTAGTTTCTTTGAGGTATTTTTTCTCCAAAATACACTCAATCGCTATCAGCGCCAAATCGTTACTCTACAAAGTACGGTGACTGCGTTTGAAGAACAGTATGAAAAAAACAATGTTTCTTTGCGTGAATTGCTTCGCTTGAAAGCCCTTCTTTTTCAGCTAAATAACGACAAGACAGAGATTCTGTTTCAGATTGCAGAAAAGCAAAAAAGCCTCAAAACGCTTCTGAATACCAACCAACGGATTGTGCCCTTAGCCAATGAGGTGGAATTGAATCGCTACTACTTAAATGGATACACAATTGCCAAGCTGAGTGATTTGGCGCTCCAAAACCGAGGCGATGTGAAAGTGGCGGAATCGCTGACTCGCCAAGCCGAATTAAATTACAAACTTCAAAAATCACTTGCTGTCCCTAACCTCCGTGTAGGAGCTACTTATGATCAGTCGGGAAGTTATGTCAATAATTACACTGGAATCACGCTTGGGGCTGACCTCCCATTTTTTAATAAAAATCAGGGGAACATTCGAACGGCGAAAAGCTTGATTGAGTACCAAAAAGGGTTACAAAACCAGAAAAACAACGCCGTGTACAACGAAGTAACCGAAGCGTTTCAGAAAGTGCGCTACGTCGAAAATATGGTACAAAGCGTCGACGGGAAGTTTACCGAGCAGTTTGAGCAACTCAATAAGGGAGTGTTGGAAAATTTCCAAAAACGAAACCTGACATTGCTCGAATTTATTGACCTCATCGAAACGTATAGTGAAAGCGTTAAAGAACTCAACCGTCTCAAAGCAGACCGCGTGGGGGCATATGAAGAACTCAATTTTACCGTAGGAAAAGAACTTTTCAACTAAGAACAATGAATAAAGCTATTGTAGGTGTACTGGTGCTGATTGGTGCTGTGGTACTCGTTTCGTGCGAAGAAAAAAAAGAAACAGTCGAAGAAAAAAGAACATTTGCTTTGACTGATACGATGATGAAACGTATCGAACTGGCAGACGCTAGTATTCAACCCGTTCGGAGTGAGCTAACGTTGGTAGGGAAAATTGGTGCTGACGAAAATCGTGTCATCAAAGTGTATCCGTTGGTAGGAGGTAACGTTGAATCGGTGAGCGTTGAGTTGGGTGATTTCGTCCGACGAGGACAAGTGTTAGCAACCATTAGGTCGGGAGAAGTGGCTGATTTTGAGCGTCAAATGATTCAAGCACAGTCGGAAGTGCTAGTGGCCGAAAAAAACCTAAAAGCCGCCGAGGAATTGTTTGAAAGCAAGCTCAATTCCCAACGTGAGGTGAACGTCGCCAAAAAAGAAGTCGAAAATGCCCAGGCCGAACTGAACCGTATCAAGGAAGTTTTTCGTATTTATGGCCTTGGAAAAACCACCCACTACGTCGTCAAATCGCCGATAGATGGTTTTGTGATTAGTAAAAATATCAATCCAGGAATGCAGCTTCGGTCCGATAATGCTGAACAGATTTTTACCGTAGGGCAAATCAGTGAAGTATGGGTAATGGCTAATGTCAACGAAAGTGATATTCCGAAAGTGAAACTTGGAATGATGGCTAATATTCAAACCATTAGCTACAATGATGAGCTGTTTCATGGCAAAGTGGATAAAATTTACAATGTTCTTGACCCTGAGTCGAAAAGCATGAAAGTACGTATCAGACTCAATAATAAGGGGTACAAACTCAAGCCCGAAATGCACGCTACGGTGTCGCTAAAGTTTGAAGAAGGCGGGAGCATGATGGCGATACCGTCGAGTGCTGTGATTTTTGACCGCAGTAAAAACTGGGTGATGGTGTTTAAGAGTCGCACACAAATCGAAACTCGGGAAGTGACTGTAAACAAAATGTTGAACAACGTGGCCTACATCGAAGCAGGGCTGAAAGAAGGGGAGACGGTTATTTCAAAGAATCAATTATTGGTGTACGACGCACTGAACGACTAAGATATGAATAAGTTTATTAGAGGAATTGTAGGGTTTTCGCTCAAAAACCGCTTTTTTGTTTTTTTTATGACGGGTATCTTGGTCGTTGCTGGGGTGGTAAGCTACCTCAATACGCCGCTTGAAGCCTTTCCCGACGTAACCAATACCCAAATTATTGTAGTCACCGAATGGAACGGACGCAGTGCAGAAGAAATCGAACGTTTTGTCACCGTTCCGATTGAAGTGGCCATGAACTCTGTGCAGCGTAAAACCAACGTTCGTAGTATTACTATGTTTGGGTTAAGCATCATCAAAATCATTTTTGAGGATGATGTAGAAGACTTTTTTGCCCGACAACAGGTTAACAATCAGCTTCGAACCGTTTCGCTACCCGATGGGGTCGACCCCGAAGTGCAACCACCCTATGGGCCTACGGGCGAAATTTTTCGATTTACACTGGAAAGCAAAGACCGAGATAGCCGCGAGCTGTTGACCTTGCACAATTGGGTAGTCGATCGACAACTCAGGAGCGTTGCAGGGGTAGCTGATGTAGTGGCGTTTGGAGGACGCGAAAAGATGTACGAAATCCAAGTGAACCCCACTCAACTTGCCAAATATGACATTACCCCGCTGGAGGTGTATCAGGCCGTTACCAAAAGCAACGTTAACGTGGGAGGAGATGTGATTGAGAAAAACGGTCAGGCGTACGTGGTGCGTGGGATTGGGTTACTGAATTCGATTCCTGATATTGAAAACATCATCGTCGAGTATGTGGAAGATAATCCTGTGTTGGTCAAAAACGTGGCCGATGTCAAAGAATCTAACTTACCTCGCGTCGGGCAGGTGGGCCTAAATACCAACGACGACGTGGTGGAAGGGATTGTAGTGCAGCGTAAAGGAGAAAATCCTAGTGAAGTACTGGCACGGGTCAAGGCGAAAATTGAAGAATTGAATACCAAGATTTTGCCACCTGACGTGAAAATGGTTACTTTCTACGACCGAGACAACCTGATTACCTTCTGTACCAAAACGGTACTCCACAATTTGTTTGAAGGAATTCTGTTTGTTACGGTCATTGTGTTCCTTTTTATGGCTGATTGGCGAACGACCGTGATTGTGTCCATCATTATTCCGCTGGCATTGTTGTTTGCCTTTATGTGTCTCAAAATTAAGGGGATGTCGGCCAACTTACTTTCAATGGGGGCCGTTGATTTTGGAATTATCATTGATGGGGCCGTAGTGATGGTAGAGGGGATGTTTGTGGCACTCGACCATCTTGCCCACAAAAATGGTATGGAACGGTTTAATAAACTGGCTAAATTGGGATTGATTAGGAAAACGGGCGGGGAGCTTGGGAAGGCTGTCTTTTTCTCTAAGCTTATCATCATCACGGCTTTGGTTCCTATTTTCAGTTTCCAAAAGGTAGAGGGAAAAATGTTTAGCCCGCTGGCTTATACCCTTGGCTTTGCTTTATTGGGGGCGTTGCTTTATACGCTTACGTTAGTTCCTGTATTGTGCTCATTTTTGCTACGAAAAAACGTTCGAGAAAAGAACAATCCGATTGTTAATTTCTTTGACCGTATCGTCACATCGGGCTTCAGTTGGTGTTATACGAATAAAAAAATGAGCGTTTTGGCTGCCATGATATTCTTGGGTTGTACCTTGTTTTCGGCAACTTGGCTTGGGACAGAATTTTTGCCACAGCTCAATGAAGGCGCACTTTGGGTAGAAGCAAAGCTACCGATGAGTAGTTCGCTCAACGAAACCGTCAAAACGGTAGCGACACTCCGTACCAAGCTCATGGATTTTCCTGAAGTCAATGGTGTGTTATCCCAAACGGGCCGTTCCAACGACGGGACTGACCCTTCGGGATTTTATTATGTGCAGATGCAAGTGAACTTGAAGCCCAAAGAGGAGTGGAAACGTAAAATCTCGACCGACGATTTGATTGAGGAAATGGACGTGAAACTTAAACAATTGCAGGGCATTAACTATAATTATTCGCAGCCCATTATTGACAACGTAGCTGAAGCGGTAGCGGGGATGAATGCCAGTAATGCGGTGAAAATCTTTGGCGATGACCTTGATGTACTTAATGAAAATGCGAACAAAGTCATCGAAGCCATTAAGGACGTACCAGGAGTGAAAGACGTAGGTATTTTGCGAAACATTGGCCAACCCGAAATGAGTGTTATTCTACACGACCACAAAATGGCCATGTATGGCGTAAGTACAGCTGATGCCCAAGCAGTGATTGAGATGGCGATTGGGGGAAAAACAGCCTCGATATTGTACGAAGGCGAGCGTAAATTTGAAATTCGTATTCGATACCAAGAACCGTATCGCCGTACCGAAGAAGATATCCTTCGCTTAATGGTACCGACCTTGAAGGGGAATAAAATTCCGTTAAAAGAAATAGCCACCCTTCGGAAAGTGACAGGGCCTGCGTTTGTCTACCGCGACAATAACAAGCGTTTTATTGGGGTAAAATTTTCGGTACGTGAGCGTGATTTAGGAAGTACCATTGCCGAAGCACAAAGCAAAGTAGCCCCCATCTTGAAAGCATTACCGAAAGGCTACTCTATCAACTGGACGGGAGAGTTTGAAAACCAAGTACGGGCTACTCAGCGGCTTGGACAAGTAGTCCCTATTAGCATCGTTGCGATTTTTGTCATCCTTTTTATCACCTTTGGTAATGCCAAAGACGCAGGTCTTGTATTGGTGAATGTACCTTTTGCCTTGATTGGCGGTATTTTGGCTTTGCACGTAACGCACATGAACTTCGGTATTTCGGCGGGGGTAGGTTTTATCGCCCTGTTCGGGATTTGTGTTCAAAACGGGGTAATTCTAATATCGGTATTCAACAAAAATACCTCGGTTAGAATGCCGCTCGATGAGGCAATTCGGGAAGGAGTAAAATCACGGATTCGGCCTGTTGTGATGACGGCTTTGATGGCGGCCATTGGGTTGCTACCAGCGGCTTTATCGACAGGAATAGGCTCTGAGACCCAAAAACCACTCGCCATCGTGGTGATTGGCGGTCTGATAACGGCCACGGTATTGACCTTGCTGATTTTTCCAATTATTTATCGCTTTTTCTACCGTCACCATGTACATACAATAAAAGACTTAGAATAATGAAACGACAGATACTCACAGGCTGTATTTTGATGAGCTTCTTGTTGGGTAGACTTGTTACTTTTGCCCAAAACAGAACCGATTTTCAGGTATGGCCTGGGGTGTCTTTAAAATTGGATTTACCCAAAAAGTGGGCGTTTACGGTTCAGTACCGTACTCGCATCATTGACAACGCCAGTTATTACAAGGGGTCGTATATTTTCACAACGGCTGAATACCAGTTGAATAAGCATTTCGAAGCGATGGCCAACTACCGTTTGGCTATGGTCGATGAAGGCGTATATTATCGGTATTTTTTAGGAGTGGCTGCTAAAGTAAAAGTAGGTGATTTTACTTTGATGGTGCGGCCCGCGATTCAGTACCAAAGCCAACGCTTTACGGCTGATGACGAAATTCGGACCGATACCGATACTTATTTTCGGCCACGTTTTACGGTCAAATATAAATTATCGAAACGTTGGGATATTTACACCTACGCCGAGCCTTTTTTTGCCATTAACAGCAGTAAAACCAAAATTGATAACTGGCAAAACTCCATCGGTCTTAAATACGAATACCTCAAAAATCAGCGCTTGAATCCTTACTTCATTTGGCAACCCGATTATTCGCATAAAAAGTACCAGTTGACTAACTACATCGCAGGACTGGACATTGAATTTTCGGTAAAACCATTTAAGTACTTCAAACGACAGAAAAAAGTAAGTACTCCATCTCATCCTCGCTCGCAATGGCCTCCCAATTAGGCGAAACAACAACGGTATTTGTTTATAATATTCCTTCATCGGCAAAGCTTAAATAACTGTGGTCGGTCACAATCAGGTGGTCTAAAATTGGAATATCCAGTAGTTTGCCCGAAGTAACTAATCGCTTTGTAAGTTCTTTATCCGCTTCACTTGGTTTTAAATTCCCCGATGGGTGGTTATGAACCAAAATCATCGCACTTGCAAGGTGTTCTAATGCAGCTTTGAAAATAATTTTAGGGTCGGCGACAGTCCCCGAAACGCCCCCTTGGCTTATCTGAACGGGCCGAATGACTTCATTTGACCGCGATAAAAGTAATACCCAAAATTCCTCATGTGGCAAGTCAAGGAGGTACGCCCTGATTTGGTCATAGGCATCTTTTGAAGAGGTTATTCTCGGTTTTCTTATGGCTTCACTTTCTTTTCTACGCCTTCCAAGTTCCAAGGCAGCGGCAATCGAAATCGCTTTTGCTTCGCCAATTCCTTTGATTTTCATCAAATCCTTTATGCTAAGTTTGGCTAGCTCATTGAGGTTGTTGCTGGCCTTTTGAAGAATGATTTTTGATACGTCGACGGCTGATAACTCTCTTGTTCCTGAACCAATTAAAATGGCTATAAGTTCGGCATCAGTTAGTGCTCCTTTGCCCTTTAATAAAAGTTTTTCGCGAGGGCGGTCTTCTTCAGCCCAGCTTAAAATCCGTCTTGGGGCTTGGTAGTCGGTTTCTTCAAAAGTCATATAGGAAAAGTTAAGTCCGTTTAAATTGGGTAAAATTATAGTAACTTGCCGAGGTAAATCATGCGATATGCGCAAATACAGCATTATTATTCCTGTGTATAATCGTCCTGATGAATTGGGCGAACTATTAGAGTGTTTGGTTCAACAAACGCTCAAAAATTTTGAGGTAGTCATCGTTGAAGATGGCTCCAAAATCAAATGTAAAGACGTTGTTGATTCGTTTAAGTCACACTTAGACATCACGTATTACTACAAAGAAAACGGGGGGCAAGGCTTTGCACGAAACTCTGGTTTTGAGCGTGCTAAAGGCGACTATTTTATTCTCTTGGATTCGGATGCGCTCTTGGAACCAAATTATTTAGAAGTGGTAGAAAGCCGTTTGAATATCGATTACGTAGATTTGTACGGTGGCCCTGATACCGACCATCCAAGTTTTACGCCTATCCAAAAAGCTATTAGTTATTCGATGACATCGTTCTTTACAACGGGAGGGATTCGGGGTAAAAAAAGTAATTTAGGGGGAACCTTTCACCCACGGAGTTTTAACATGGGGCTTTCGAGGAAAGTTTGGGAGAAAACGGGGGGGTTTCAAATCAGCCGAATGGGAGAAGATATTATTTTTAGTATTTCAGCACTTCGATTAGGTTTTAAGTCTGCTCTCATACCAGAAGCTTTTATTTATCATAAACGAAGAACGGGCTTTGGTGCTTTTTTTAGACAATTGCGTTTTTTTGGCCGTGCCCGTATCAACATTGGCAGATTTTATCCTACTGAACTAAAATTGGTACATACCTTTCCGTTGTTGTTTACTTTAGGCTGTTTGAGTATTCCATTGCTTAGATTGATTCACCTATGGCTTTTTTATTTAGGTGTTGGGTTTCTTGTGCTATATATTGTGCTATTATTTTTGGATGCAACTCGCCAGTCAAAAAGTGTTAAAGTTGGCTTTTTAAGCGTGATAGCCGCTTTTGTCCAGTTGTTTGGATACGGTTTCGGGTTTATTCAGGAAGGTTGGCAACGGCTATTTGAGGCAAAAACTCACCGTGAAACAGGCGCTCATATCGACTATCCATCATAGTATTGACGACGATATAACACAACAAAAAAGACGGCCTGAGAGCCGTCTTTTTTGTTGTGTTATTTGGACTAGTATTCCCACAAACCGTGTTCTAATTCCATTAATTCATTTTCAATTTGAATAGACTTCCAAAGGGCTGCTTTCTCGCTACCATAAATGCTAATAAGGTCGCGATCCATTGGGTTTGAAAGTCTTGTAATACGACCATTGAACAAACGTAAGTCGAATGCATCGGCTAGGTTTTTGTGTTGAGCGGTATTGTATTCGTTAAACCAAATGAATTTTTTTGGGTCGCTACGGAACAGTTTATCCAAATCTTTGTACTTAATTGTCGCTACAGGCATTTCAAGACCAGCGGGGTGTACATCGGCAGGAATATAAATTGTTACTGTTTGGATGTCATAGTATTGACGAGAGCGTTTGCGGTCAAATACCCAATCTTCTTTGATTTCCAACACCGATAGCTGGTCAGGGAAATACATATTTTCAGCAAGTGCAGTGGCTTCAGCAGCGGCTTTTGCCGCAGCTTCTTCGGCTATCTTTTTTTTAATTTCGGTAGAATCAACCTTAGGAGGCGCTACCTTGGCTACTACTTGGCTTTTTTTACCCTTAGTAGTTTTCTTTTTAGGTGCAGGTGTTCCCCAACCATCGTCTACGGGTTGAGTCTCCTTTTTAGGGGCGGGCGCTCCCCAACCATCGTCAGCAGGTTTTGTAGCCGTTTTTTTGTCGTCCTTTTTGGTATCTCCCCAACCATCGTTGGCGCTTCCACCTGCGACATTTTCAAGTCCAAAACCAGCTTTCTTTTCTTCATCCGTTAATACTTGACCTTGGTTAGGAATTTGGAGTTTTTTTACAAACTCATCCATTGTCATTTTCTTAGCCATGTCCTGATCAACGTAAGCATCCAGAAGCCCTGCTTTAACGGCATCCATGATATACTTAGTGATTTCGTTACCTTTTGAAAACATAGGTTGATTTTGCTTTTCTTTCAAATCCAACCGACGCCACAGGGTACGTTTCATCATGATGTCAGCATCATTAAATTCACGTACTGAAAGCGGATTAACCCCACGGTTATCTTTCTCCTGTGCCAATGCTCCTAAGCTCACAGTAGCTAATGCTACGCATCCCAATAAGGTTTTGACTCTATTCATTTTATTTTGTATTTAATTCGTTAGAGTACTAACGAACAATTAGTTACAAACGATATGTTTGCTAAGTGCAAAATATTAGTTCAATGGAATGTTTTTCAACTGAACAGGTACCCCTGCATCATTGACACTTCCTTTGAAGTTTTTGCGTTGAACCCCCGAAACTTCAATGAAAAGGCGGTCGCCTGATTGCGCTTGTGATGCCAATGCTCCAATAGAGCCACTAGAGCCACTGATAGATACAGGTTGACCAATTGGACGGTTGTTACGTACAAGACGAACCGTCATTTGGGAAACACGAAAACTAGCATCATCAGGTGAAAACGCCTTGAAACTTGGGTCAGCAACAGCATCCACGCGAATGCTACGAGCCATACTAGCTTGAACCCCTCTACGTTCGTCGGCAAGAGCTCCATTGATGTAGTATTCAAGCGTTGGACGAGGAACTTGCGATACGCGGAATGGCTCGCTACCCATCAAATTCCCTTGGTTTGAAATGTTGAGGGTTACGTTTTTGCTGTTTGGTACGATAATTACCTTTCCTTTACCATTGTTAATAAATTCAGCACCTTCTCCACCAAATGATGGATTCCACAAAGCACCTAGTGCTGCACTTTGTACACTCAAGACGTTTTTACAGCCTAAGTAAAGTGGAGGCAACGTTCCCGTTTCGATTTGGTATGTTGGGCGAGCTACTTTGTACTCATATTTCATCGAAATCGACGTGTCACGCCCACTTGGTGTAGGGAAAGAAATAACCCCTTGCAACGTTTTTGTCGCTAAACCGTCTTTGTCATAGGCACCACCCTGAGCTGTAAATTCGATAATACCTTTTCCGCCTTGAACACGTACTGGAGAACCTCCTAAGCTCATACGTGGCGTAAGTGCGCTTGAAGAAGCTGCAATAAACATTTCGCCCTTGAATTTAGTTCCAGCCACAACTACCTTAGACTCAGCACTAATCATAGCTAGGATTTTATCAAACTTAATATCTTTTGCACCTACTTTTGCTGCTAATGCATCCAGAACTTCGCCCTCAAGACGACGAACCTCCGACTGGCGTTGGCTCAATACCGCCAAAGCTGCAGGAACAGGAGTCTGTTCGAAATTAATAGAAGCAAAATCTTTGTTACGCTGGTCGGCATCACGTTTAGCGAGTGGGTCGTCTTTTCCATCCAAAGCTAGGGGGGCAAAACTAGTACCAGCAAGTTTGTTCATTCGGTCAGCGAAACTATTCAACTTACTTTTAAGCTCGTAAGCTTTGCCATTTTTGCTAGGACCAATCATATAGATAGCCACCTTGTCTTCTTCGTTCGGGTTTTTTACCTTCCCTGTTTCGGGGTCGATACCACCACCTGCTTCTTCGATAAGTTTTGTTTTGATAGCATCAATCTCCGAAACAATACTATTAGCAAGCGTTCGTACTTCTTCGGCTTGTTTCACGATAGAGACCTCAAACGCACGGTTTCCTGCCTTGGCAACTTTGTCGCGAATACTTTCTACCGTTCCTTGATTTATTTTATTGGCAGCATTTGCTGATCCTTCCATGCTGTTGTTCAACAATTGGAATTTTTCCAATAGCGCTGAACTTACTTGCAAGGCCAACATCGCTGTTAGTACTAAATACATCATCCCGATCATCTTCTGCCGGGGTGACTCTTTTCCTCCTGCCATGTTTATAGATTACAGTTTTAGTTTACGGTTTACAGATACTTATTCTTGGTCAATAAAACCTAAGAACAAGTTTTAGCCACGCATAGCAGCTAGCATGTTACCATACACATTATTAAGCGACGTGATGTTGGTCGTCAATTTCGACATTTCGGCTTTAAATTGTTGCGATTCTTTGGTCGCATCTGCCATGTTAGCCATTGCTGACGTCAGGTTGCCATAGAAAGCGTTCATTGCTTTCAAGTGCTTGGTTGTATCTTGTAACTCAAGTTCGTAAACCGCGTTAAGTGCACCCATGTTTTTGGTGATTTGTTGGAATTGCTCGCGGTACTGTTGCGCATCTTTAGTCGCATCGGCCATTGAAGTCATTGCATTGATAGCTACTCCGTACGATTTGTTCATTTCACCAATTGCGCCTGCTGCTGATTTTACATTTTTAGCGTAATCGTTGGTTGCTACCGTTGCATCTGTTAAGTCACCAATTCTTGATACAGTGTCGGTCAAACTCTTAAAGCCTTTGCCCAAATTTTGGAAAATTTCAGGAGTTACATTTGCTTCAGCAAGCATTTTATCCATGTTAGCAGTCAGGCCAGCCCCTTTTTTCTCTTCTTTACGGGGAGTGGCAGCGGGAGCTGAATCGTCTAATAATTCAGGATATACTTTTTCCCACGCATATTCGTCGGCAGTGGGGTATAAGAAACTCTGTACGGCGTACAAAATAAAAATAACGGCTTCTGTTAAAAGACCTGCGGTCAATAGGGTAGTTGCACCTTCAATGTGCGTAATTTTTGCCCAAGCACCTACAATAACGACGGCTGCTCCGAGCGCATAAGCAGTAGGAACGATTTTACTCCAAAAAACACCTTGCTTTTGTGCTGCCATGATTCAATCAAAAATTGGTTATGAGATCAGTTTAAATTAGTTACTTTATAGAAAAGGGGAGACAAAAAGTAGGGTACTGCCCATTCAGCGGCACCCTACTTTTTGTCTTAAAATGAATTATTTTTTGCGTCCTCCGCGTGCATTTGCGGCACGGCCTGCAAGGTTTTCAACAACGCACCGGAAACCGATGAAAGCGCGTTTGTTGTCCTCGTATTCCCAGCTGCGAGTACCTGTTTCGAGAAAATAAGCTACGTCTTTCCAAGAACCACCACGAGTAATTTTACGAGGCTCGTCAGGGTCATCGTTCATTGGGTTCATATCCCAGTTAACTACGGTAGCATTGTCGGCAAACGCATCGAGCGTCCATTCGGCTACGTTTCCTGCCATATTGTAGAGGCCATAGTCGTTGGCGTTGTAAGAGTTGGCTGGGGCAGTGTATGGATAACCATCTGCGTCATAATTGCCACGTTGTGGCTTAAAGTTACCAAGAAAACAGCCTTTTCCGTTGGCTACGTATGGGTTACCCCAAGGGTATTTGGCCGAAGCACGACCACCGCGAGCTGCCCATTCCCATTCAGCTTCGGTTGGGAGGCGGAACTTAGGTGAGCTATATTTTCCTTCTTTTGAACGGTAATCGTTGTAAAGATTTGAACGCCAAGTTGAGAAATAGCGAGCGGCTTTCCAGCTTACACCTACAACTGGGTACGTATCAAAAGCAGGGTGAGAAAAATAATATTCGGTCATTGGGTCACCGTTGTGGTAGGCGAAGTCCTTACGCCATACCATCGTATCTGGGTGATACTTAGCCATAATTTCCTCTTCTCCCAGCACAGAAAGAGAATCAGTCATTAAAGCAGTGACAAATTGACGGTACTCATGGTTGGTGATTTCTGTATCATCCATGTAAAAAGAAGTAATAGTCACGCGGCGGTTAAAGTTGACCTGCGTTGCTGCTACGTCTTCGTCAGCTTGTCCCATCATGAACGAGCCCGAAGGAATCAATACCATTCCATAAGGAGTATCCTGCTTATAGTCTTTACGACCTGTGGCAATGATTTCCCCATTCCGAACACCAACTTCTTGTTTGACCCCTTTTTTGCCACCCTTACTTCCTCCTTTGCTGTTTTTACCGCCAAACTTGTCTTTGACAAAACCGCAGCTTTGTAGCATTATTGCTACTATCACAATCCAAGCTCCTTTGGTGGCATAGCCGAAAAATCCCGTTTTGCTCATGGTTATTCCCGTTAGATTCAAAATTTCAGTATAGAAACGAAGTTCTATGTGTTTATTGTGTGCTTGTTTTAAATTTCTCTTGTTTATATCGCAATTAATACGCTGGTAAGGCGTAAAAAGTTTAAAAACAGCCCAAAATTACTAAAAAAGCGATAACTTTTATCAAACATATACTAGTGGTTTAACAATAATTCTGCCAAATGGTGTAAAGCAACAAAAAAGTTTTAGAAAATGGACAAATTGGATTCAAAAATACGGAAAAGGGGATTATTTTTAATATCTGAAACGGGGTGTGCGTACAGGCATTGCTTTACGCTTTACAAACGGGGGCAAAGCATACGATAGCATCATTTCAAAGGAGGCAGGTGCTTTGCTCGTTCGGCCAAATCCTGTCAAATCTACAGCTCCACCTAACCTAAAGGATTGCCAATTAACGCCAGCGAATAAATTGATAGATTCTTGTAAGCGGTAGGTAATACCTCCAAAAAACCAGTCGTTCCACGTTGCCATTGCTCCGCCTTCTACGGAAAAAGTTTTTGAGCTAAAACTAACGGGGGTTTTTAAAAGTACCATCGGTTGAACGATTAGACCGTAGATGGGTTCAAAACGATAGCCCGCAGTTAAATAAGCGCTGGGCTCTAAAGCATTTTGAGCATCTCCACTAAGACTAAATTGTGGACGATTAAGGTGATTAATACTCGCGCCGACATAAAAAGTTGTGGCATCGTAAAAAGCACCAAGGGCAATATCAGGCTGGCTTTGCCCTAATCGTCCAGTGGGGATAAGGGGATCGCCAGGGTCACGAAAAATTAATTTATTAAAATCAATATATCTATTTTGAAAACCTACCCGAGCCCCTAAGGCCAAGGTATTGTCGTTTAAATTCATTTTGTAGGCATAAGACAGTTGTACTTCTTGACTACCCATGGCTCCGAGCCTATCGTTTACGTAATTCACACCAACGGCGCTTTTAATAAAATTGAGTGGAATACTTCCTGTAAACATGAGCGTATTGGGGGCACCCCCTTCTCCACTAGAAGTTTGATAACCTTGCCATTGCATACGGTTGATGAGCTGAAAACGGGTTGTTCCGTCTTCTCCAGCCGTTGCGGGGTTGAAGTAAAGTTGGCTCAAAGGAAACAGCGTAAACTGAGCGTCTTGTTGGGCGTGCGAGATAGTAGAATGACCTAACCAGCCTATGATACTTAATAAAAGTAGCCGTGGGTATTTCATATAGAAAAGCGGTATTTTCAATAGAAACGACAATTAGGGAAAAAAAATTGATATAAAAAAAAGGGCTGAAAGATCAACCCTTATCTAAACGTAGAAAATGTTTCTAATGTTGCAAAAATCCTTGATGTTCTAATAATGAGAGAAGTAAAATGGCTATTTACTAGAGGTTATTAGCCTTCTTTATGTAGATTTCAAGCGCACCTGTCATTGAGGGAGCATTGGGCATAGGAGCTTCGATATCCAAAATCAAGCCTGAATCCGTAACCGCCTTGGCTGTTGT
The DNA here is from genome assembly GCA_023254175.1 of Runella sp. Taxonomy (GTDB): domain Bacteria; phylum Bacteroidota; class Bacteroidia; order Cytophagales; family Spirosomataceae; genus Runella. The sequence continues at coordinate 39,516 of JALQYJ010000118.1, forward strand.
AGGCCCAAAGGCTGCGATGCGTGTTTTATTTTGATTGAAATCAGGGAAATTATGAAACAATGAGGTGATTCCAGAGGGGCTGAAAAAGCACAGTATGTCATAGTACACGTCTGTAAGATCTGATAAATCGGACGAAACAGTTTCATACATAACAGCTTCCGTCAGGTGTAACTCATGGTTGCCCATAAATTCAGGAATGTCATTGCGTCGCTTATCAGAACAAGGAAACAAAAACTTTTCATTTTTGTGCTTTTTAATAAGGTCTAGCAAATCGACTGCTGTTTTTTGACCTGCAAAAACCTTCCTTTTCCGCATCTGAATATATTTCTGTAGATAATTGGCTGTTTGCCCGGTTACACAGAAATACTTCATTTCTGCGGGCATTTCGAGCTTTGCCTCTTTACAGATTCGAAAAAAATGGTCAACTGCATTACGGCTTGTAAAGATAATAGCCGTATGATCCATAATGTTGATTTTCTGCTTGCGAAAATCTTTGTAAGATATACCCTGAATTTCGATAAATGGACGAAAGTCAACCTTGAGGTTGTATTTGCGCGCTAACTCGAAGTAAGGGGATTTTTCGTCACTCGGACGGGCTTGTGAGACAAGAATACTCTCTACTTTATTCAATCGGTCTTGTTGCATCAAAATCGTTTCACTCATATCAGAACTTCCTATAGGGCATACCTAACCCCGATGATGAGGGGGATTAATTCGACGATGCAAAGGTAAGAAATTAAATATAAACTTTTAACAGTTGTGCTCCTGCTAATTGTAAAGAAGATGATAATAACTCGTAAAACATAGAAAATAATGCTAGGAATTAGGAGCATCGAACGTACCAAAATTGCCCAGTCTACCACGTAAAATGAGGAGAAAGAGGCCAGTAAAAGCAGTGTACTATAAAAAAGTAATGAGGATTGAAGAATTTTAAAATAATGGATGTTTGCAATCCCTTCAAGCTTGTACAATGTACTAAGAATGTACAAACCAATGTATTTGGCTACCATTAGTGCTAAGCATAGCACGACTACTTTTATGTAATTTATCCATGTATCGAACAGGGATTGACCCGAAAGAATCAGTTCTTTGGATGAAAAAAGGTTGTATTGCTTGTCTTGAGTAAAAATATACAAATAGCCAAGCTCTAAACATAGTAATACTACAAACAAAAGATTAACACGACTAAATGGTTTGTTTATAAGAAAAGATTCGTCACGCACATCAACCTGAAATAAATCGGGAAGGCTGTAGATGCGTTCGAAAGCTCGAGAATAGCTATTGTAAAGAAAAGCGGCAAATGCCAATAAAAGCAGCATGCCTAAAATAAAAAAGTTAGAAATCTTTGAATCATTCTTGGGGTGGAGATTCAAGAAAGATTCTTCCTCAATAGTGATGAGTTTTTCTACGGCTGCTTTTTTATGGCCAATGAGAATGGTTTTTCCAACCTGCCCAGGGGTGCCATAAAGTGTTATCATCAGATGGTGGCTATGATATACCTTGTACAAGCTATCTATACTCAAAACGTACCATTGCCCTCCCATCAGATTTCTTTTGAGGGAGTTGTTGAAAAATAAATAATTGTTTTTTTCGACGTAAATCAACAATTCGTAATGGCGATTACTTTCTATATCGACAATTGTGTTGATAGAAAGTTGGGTATTGTGTTGTTCGGCGACGTAGGGAACATATTCTTTTTCGCGTTGATCATAAATAAGCCAATCTTGCGTCAAATCTTTGACTAAAAAGTACTGTTTGTCGGGTCCTACCTCGGCTTTTACGATTGATGTGAAGAAGAACGAAAATGTAATAAATAGACCCACAATGTATAGAACACGCGATTTGACTAGGGAGAAATCGAGCCCTATGCAAGAATAGCCAGAAGTACTATGTGTAAAAAAATTCAACGTGTTTGTGCTACTTTAGCCTACTTATTCATTAAAGACAAAAAAACAGGCAACTATCGTTTTTGATAGTTGCCTGCAAAATTATACATTTTGACGGTATTTGTTAGGCTTTGCCCAATGCTTTCAACATCGTTTCACCAAGAAGTGCAGGAGATTCGACTACATGAATACCACACTCACGCATGATACGCATTTTAGCTTCGGCAGTATCGTCAGCGCCGCCGATGATAGCTCCCGCATGACCCATACGACGTCCTTTTGGAGCTGTTTGGCCTGCGATGAAGCCAACTACAGGTTTGGTACCATTTTCTTTAATCCAACGAGCAGCATCAGCTTCCATACTTCCACCGATTTCGCCAATCATTACGATACCTTCTGTTTCAGGGTCTTTCATGAGTAATTCTACGGCTTCTTTGGTCGTTGTTCCAATGATAGGGTCACCACCGATACCGATAGCAGTCGTTTGGCCAAGACCTACACGGCTCAATTGATCTACGGCTTCGTAGGTCAACGTACCTGACTTAGAAACGATACCAATTGTGCCTTTTTTGAAAATAAAACCAGGCATGATACCTACTTTACATTCTTCGGCAGTCATAACTCCTGGGCAGTTGGGTCCGATGAGACGACAATCTTTGGTACTGATGTACTCTTTGGCCATCATCATGTCTTTGGTAGGAATACCTTCGGTAATACAAACAATCACCTTGATACCCGCATCAGCCGCTTCCATGATAGCGTCACCTGCAAACGCAGGTGGAACGAAAATAATTGAGACATCAGCGCCGGTTGTTGCAACTGCATCAGCGACTGTGTTGAACACAGGACGCTCAAGGTGAGACTGCCCTCCTTTACCTGGAGTAACTCCTCCGACAACATTCGTACCGTACTCAATCATTTGTTGAGCATGGAAGGTTCCTTCCGAACCTGTAAATCCCTGTACAATTATCTTGGAATTTTTATTGACTAATACGCTCATTGGTGGTTAGTGTAAAATTGCGTGATTCAAGATGTTAACTTTATTTTATTCAAGACAGAAGTCTAAAATTTTCCAGTAAAAGTAGGTCTAAATGGAGAAAGTACAAAAGCTATACGGAAAGAAAAATTTTCAATTCAAAAAAAAATCTTCCAATTAGCGGCAAAAACAAAGATTATCACCTACCTTGTAAAACCCCTTTTCACAGGGCTTTGGGGTAGTTTTTTTTCTTTAGAGTCTTGTATTGAAAGCTTTTTGAACTTAGCCTAATCCTATATTTTTTCATGATTTATTTTTTCAATGCCATTTCCGACGCCGTCTTAGCGGTTGTGTGTATTGTTGCCTTTTTTCGCTTTTTTGCTCGGCAACCTTTTTACCATCGAATCCTTTGGGGAATTTTTTTGGTGACAACGGCTCTTGCCGCCGCCGCTGGAGTTTTTCGGTATTTAGGGTTGAAAGAAATGGTCGATACGCACCGTTCGCTTTCGACGTTGGCTGGAAGTGTGGGACTGGTAGCGGTTGTTGTGGCGATTTGGGCGTTGGTGATGCAGCAAAGTATGCCAAGGTGGGTTGTTATTATTTCGGTAGTGGTAGGTTTATTAATTTTCGTAACCTTACTGAAGCCTACTTACCAAGTATTTGGGTCGGTCATTCAAGCTTTTACTATGCTTTTGGTAATGTTGATTGCCGTGTTTGGATTAATGAAAAAATATCAAAAGGCGGTCTGGATTGTGGTAGGGGTGATGATTATCGGATTGGCTACCAAAGTAGCCAGTAACCACCTCCCCCTCAATCCCACGGATGTATATCATTATGCACTTGCCGCCATGATTCTGTGTTTTGGGAAAGCCGTTTAGGCAGCATCTTTTGCATTTTCAATACTTTTTACAAAAGGTTTTAGACCTTTGAACAATAAAAAGCATGAAACTCCCGTGGCCGTAACTAACGTAATAGCGAACGATAAATGCACCTGATTGGGGTCGTGAAATACTTTATCGTTGAGAAGCCCAACCATAAGCGGTCCTCCTCCCAAGCCTAGTAAATTGACAACGAACAAGAACAAGGCCGAAAAAGTCGCCCGCATAGGTGCGGGTATCATTTCCTGAACTGCCGCAGTAGCTGCGCCATAGGGCATAGAGGTAGCAAAACAACATAACGCCAACAACACTACAAAACCCTGGATGGGGGCGGGTGTAAGGGTGAAAAAAGCAAGGACAATCAAAGCGAAAGTAAGCCCGAGCAACATTCCAATGAAACCTACCCGCATTTTAGCATCGGCTCTCCCTTGTTGGGTGAGTCGATCGCTATAACGGCCTCCTACAATGACACCCCCCGTGGAAAATATGGTGACGATGCTACCTAGTAGTATTCCTGCTTGAGCTTCGGTGAGACCATAGTGGCGAACTAGTAAAGAGGGTGTCCAAGAGGTAGTGGCATAAGAGCCAAAAGCCATAAAAGCGATGCCGAAAAATAAGCATAAAATGGCCTGACGATTGGCAGCGAAATAGTTTTTTACTTCTTGGGTAGAAACGGCTGCTTTGGTAGCGTTTTGTCGTTCTGGCTCTTTAATGGTGAATACAATGAGCGCAACGATAAGCAATCCGGGGATGCCTACAATAAAAAATACGCTCTGCCAGGGATAAATATCTCCAAAAAAAGGTACGCTCCATGTTCCTTCAACACTCACTAGTTTTAGAATAAGTGCTACCAATAAAATCGATAATCCTGAACCTAAATAAACGCCAATATTGTAAATGCCGAGGGCTGTGCCTAATTTTTGCCGTGGAAATAGGTCAGTAATGAGCGAGTAGGCGGCGGGGGAAAGGGCAGATTCACCGATGCCGACACCCACACGCGCAATAAACAATTGATTATAACTGCCCGTAACTCCACAGAGGGCAGTCATAATACTCCAGATGGTAATCCCCCAAACAATAATGCGTTTGCGGTTTTTTCGGTCAGCCATTCGGCCGATAGGAATACCGAGAAAAGTATAAAAAATGGCAAAGCTAAAGCCAATGAGTAACCCCACTTGGGTATCGGTAACGTTAAAATCTCGCTTGAGTGGCTTGACAAGCAGGGTGAGTACTTGGCGGTCGATGAACGAAGAGATATAGGCAAGCATTAGTACCGCTACTACGTACCACGCGTAACGGAGGTTGGGAGTTGAGTTCATGAAGTCGGAAAGGTTTAGGAGATGAGTATGCGTAAGCTTACTTTTGTATATTTACAATATACTATTAGGAAGCTATTAAAGGCTATGAAAATGCGAAAAATCTTCTTTTTTTTATTGTTATTCTTAGGTAATATGCTTTTTGCTCAAATGAACCTCGAAAAAAATTTCGACCAACTCCTGCACCAGCGGTTTGAAAAGAACCAAGCGGGTATAGCCGTAATGATAGTTAAGGAGGGAAAAGTGCTTTATAAAAAAGGAGTTGGAATGGCCAATTTGGAAACAAAGGAACTTATTAGTCCAAAGTCTAATTTTCGGATGGCTTCGGTGTCTAAGCAGTTTACGGCCATGTGCATCATGTTATTGACCAAACAAAGACGTCTTTCTTATGACGATAATTTGCTTCGGTTTTTCCCTGATTTTGAACCAACTGTAGGAAAAAAAATCAAAGTGCGGCATTTGCTAACGCATTCGTCGGGAATTTGGGATTACGAAAGCAGTTTACCTGAGGAGCGTACAGCTCAAATTTTGGATGCAGAAGTAGTGGGCTTGTTGAGCAAAGAAACCCGAACGTATTTTGAGCCTGGAACAAAGTTTCGTTATAGCAACTCGGGTTTTTGTGTGTTGGAACAGATTGTCGAAAAGACGTCAGGGATATCGTACGTAGACTTTATAACAAAATACATTTTTAAGCCTCTTGGTATGTCCTCAACCCGAATTTACGAAGCGGGGAAGAGTATCCCGTACCGAGCGATGGGGTACGCCAGAAATAAACAAGGAGAACTCATCGTGTCTGACCAAAGTATCACCAGCGCGACTAAAGGCGATGGCTGTGTTTATACATCGCTAGAAGATTATTATAAATGGTACAATGGTTTGATAAATAATGAATTGGTGTCGTTAAAATCAGAGCTTGAAAAAGTGGCTATTTCCCTCCCAAGGCCATCGGAAGGAAAATATGGGCTTGGCTGGTTTTTTCAGAAAAATGAAACGGAACCACTGGCCTTATACCATACCGGAAGTACATGTGGTTTTAGTAATGCGGTGTTAATGGTACCTAGTCGAAAGTGTTTATTTCTGTATTTTTCTAATATTGCGGATAATCATGGTATTGAGAAAGAGTTGATTTCGGTTGCCAAAAAACATAAAGTCTATGATACTTCGTTTGATTTTTTAAACATGGTGAATTTAACCAACTAATCCATCACTAATTTAAGATTCTCACCACCCAAAACGATACGTCCATGGCTAAAAAACTACCTTGGAAAAAAAGTTGGCTATTTATTGGCGTACTTTTTATTAGTAGCTGCAGTATTAGCTCCGAATCAGTTTCGCTCAAAGAAATCTGGAATCAGGCATCCGTAAAATCGTCAACTCCTCAATGTAAAGAAGGGGACTGTGTTTGTTGTAAAAAAACTCCCGAACGTTGCCCTCGCACTCGACCTATCATCTAACCATTGGTTTCGTATTTACGACGGTTCAGTTTCTAAATTAGCACTTTCGTATACAAACAACGAGACTTGCGAACGAAAGTATTTATTTTTGTTAATGACTCTGTTGATTCACACGCATGACAACCCGCTTAAACGATCGAAAACTATTATTTCTCGGCCCTTTGGTATTGTGGGTGGTAGCGACGGTGTTTTTTAATTTACCCACGCTTTGTAAAGATACCTGGACCGCTACGAAGTTTTTGATGGCAAGCCTTGCCTCGGTTTATTTTTCGTGGTTTATGGGTCGATGGCTGATTGTGGCGGTACGGCATCAAAACCCAGGGCTAGAAAAAGCCAAACAGCGCTTGATTGCGTTGGGCTTACTGAGCATACCTGCAGTAGTTATTTTAGTGATTCAGCGCTTACTTTTCTTCGATTACTTTGTGTATAGTAATTACCCTAAATTCGATTGGTTTCATTCCGAAACTTTATTTATGGTAGGTCTAAATTTGTTCTACTTAGCCATCATTTTTTCCGTTTATGAAAGTCGGTACTTCTTTAGCGAGTGGCTGATTAGCAAGCGAGAAACCGAAGAGTTGAGCCGTGCTAATCTAGAAATGCAACTAGATTCCCTCAAAAACCAAGTACAACCTCATTTTTTGTTTAATAGTCTTAATACGCTTCAGGCGTTGGTAAAGTCCAACGAAAACAAAACGGCTGTGAAGTTCATCGGGGATTTGTCGCAGGTATATCGGTATTTGTTGCAAAGTAATGAACAACAGCTTATATCGCTCGAAAAAGAATTGGAATTCACACACGCGTATTTTGGGTTGTTAAAAACCCGTTTTGAAGACGGTATTTCGCTTGATGTAAATATCGATCCTTTCTTTCGGTACGCGCAAATTCCACCTTTGACACTCCAATTATTGGTCGAAAATGCCGTCAAACATAACATTGTGTCTATTTATAAACCCTTACATATCAAGATATTTACGAATAAAGTGGGGGAACTAGTGGTGCAGAACAACTTGCAATGCAAACCCAATAACCCTATGCCATCGAGCCAAAAAGGGTTGGTAAACATTACTTCTAAGTACTCTCTCCTGCGCCAGCCTCAGGTTCAAATCTACAAGAAAGAAGATATGTTTGAAGTGAAACTCCCTCTCATTGATATAGCGGTTCCAGCGGCGGCAATGTACTGAGTTAAACTGACTATGAAAGTAATCATCATTGAAGACGAAGCCTTGGCGGCACGACAGCTCAAAGCCATGGTGCAAGAATGCGACGAAAGCATCGAAATTTTGGTGCTACTCGACAGCGTTGAGGCGTCGGTAGCATGGTTACGGTCTAATGCAAGTCCTGATCTGCTGTTGATGGACATTGAACTGGTGGATGGGCAAAGTTTTGAGATTTTTAATCAAGTAGAAGTAAAAAGCCCTGTCATCTTCACAACCGCCTACAACGAATACGCTATTCAAGCTTTTCGGGTCAATAGCATTGATTATTTGCTCAAACCCATTGACGAAAACGCACTTCAACGTAGTCTGCAAAAATTTAGAGAGCTGAAAAAGTTGTATGGCACAACTTCCAATAATTCGTTGAATATCAATGCATTTATAAATGCGATAAAACAAGAAAAGTTGCCACAAACCGAGTATCGAGAACGTTTTTTGTTAAAACAAGGCTCCCGATTGGTTCCTATTTCTGTTGAGAATATTGCTTATTTTTACAGCCAAGAACGCCTAACGTTTGTCAAAACGTGGGATGAACGCTCGTATGTGGTTGATTACACTTTAGATGAACTAGAGTGTATTTTACATCCTAAGCACTTTTTTCGTGCAAATCGCCAAGTCATCCTTTGTGTTAAAGCGGTCGATAAAGTGCATCTACATTTTAATAGCCGTTTAAAATTAGACCTCAAGCCCGCTACTACCGAAGAAGTATTTATCAGCCGAGATAAATCAGGAGAATTTAGGCTTTGGATGGGGGAGTAATTGGATAGAGTTGTTATAGGTTTTTCGTAGTTTCATGGTCTAATTCACTTTATTGCTAGTATTCATCAATAATACCTAATAACAACCCTTGCAATTATGGACAGTTCTTTGTCGCCTGTCGTAGGTGAATCTTCTCGTTATGAGTCTTTGGCTTCGAGCCGGGATTTTTTTCTTAATATTCCGCCTTACTTGTATGCCGTCGTGTTTTCATCGCTCTGTGTGATTACGGGCTTGATTTGGGACATTTGTTGGCACATGAGCATCGGCCGCGATGGGCTTTTGTCGCCTCCTCACGTGGTGATTTACGTAGGTGCGGTAGTCTCTGGGCTATTTTCGGGCTACCAAGTACTGTATACTACGTTCAAAGGGAAAGCGGGTGAAAAAGCCAAAAGCGTTAAAGTTTGGGGCTTCTTTTACAGCTCGTTGGGGGCGTTATTTTGCATTTGGGGAGCTATGATGATGCTTACATCGGCTCCTTTCGACGATTGGTGGCACAATACTTACGGGCTCGACGTGACGATTCTCTCCCCACCGCATACAGTACTGGCTCTGGGAATTATTGGGGTGCAATTTGGAGCAATCGTTAGTGTGATGTCGGTTAAAAATCAGATGAAAATTGAGCAAGTAAGCACTGATTTGGGGCAACTTCAGATTAGGCGCCTCAACCTGATGTTTGCGTTGTCGGGCGGTTTTTTGATGACAATGTGGTACACTTTGTTATCGGAAGAGCTTGGTAGCTGGGAAATGCACAATTCGAGCTTTTACAAATTGTCGGCTATGGCTTTTCCAATCTTTTTGCTGGCATTGGGGCGAGGTAATGGCGGACGTTGGGCGATGACTTCTGTAACGGCTGTTTACACTGCTTTGATGTGTTTGACGCTCTGGATTATTCCGTTGTTTCCCGCCGAACCCAAATTAGGACCCATTTGGAATCACTTTGACCATTATCAAGGGTTCGCCTTTCCGCTTTTGTTGATAGTGCCTGCTGTATTGATGGACTGGCTAATGCACCGCTTTGCATATCTAAACGATTGGAAACTGGCCGCCCTCATGAGCCTAGCTTTTGTACTTATTTTGTTGTTGGTACAATGGCCTTTTGGAAGCTTTTTACGCGAATCTCCTTCTTCTCGGAACTGGATTTTTGGAACACACTATTATTATTTTGGTAACGATCCCAACTGGGAATATCGATACAAATTTGCCCCTTGGACGTTGCAAACAACCTCGCAGTTTGCGCTTGGTATCGTGTATGCCTTGGGTTTTGGGTATGTATCGTCAAGAATTGGCTTGGCGTGGGGAAAATGGATGCGTTCTATTCAACGATAAAGAAGGGGATAAGATACATATGAAAAAGAAGGAAATTAGAAAAGTAGCTGCTATTTATGGCTTTATTATCCTGCTTTTAGCTATGCGATTGCAGGCACATGTCGGGAGTTCGGGAGTTTTGTATCAAGGGCAGGCAGGCGCGTATCGAGTATTGGTAAGCTTGATGCCACCCGATGTCATTCCTGGGACGGCAAATCTGACGGTATATGTGGAGGAAGGAAATGCCAACAAAGTAACGGCACGTCCGATTTATTTCCGAACGGGTGATGAAGGTGCTCCGTCAGCGGATGAACTTTCCCCTGTTGTAAACCAAGTTAATCAATTTCAGGGAATAGTGTGGCTAATGGCGGGGGGAGCCTCTAGTGTCCAAATCACCATCGAAGGCAACAAGGGGAAAAGTGAATTGGTGGTGCCCATTGCCGCCATCTCCACTGCCCAACGCGAAATGCCTACGGGTTTGGGTGTTTTGCTGAGTGTGTTGGGACTGCTGTTGGTGGTGTTGTTAGTGACTACCATCGGGGCCAGCGCCAGCGATGGTTTACTGAAAGCAGGAGAATCGTTGACGACCAAGCAAAAACACGCTCGTTTGGTGAATATGGGCGTTGCAGTGGTTGCATGTACCCTTATTTTGTATGGTGGAAGTAGCTGGTGGAGTAGCTGGGCCGATGATTATAAACAACATTTGTACAAACCTTTAGAAGGAAAAACAGCGGTAGTGAACCAAAACGGGGAACACCTTTTTCAACTGAAGATAGATACAACACACTTACTTAAAACAAGACAGCGAACTACGTTGAGTTTTTTGATACCCGATCACGGGAAATTGATGCACTTGTTTTTGGTACGTCAGAGCACGTTAGACGCCTTTGCCCATCTTCATCCCGAGCGAAGAGATACGGCTACGTTTGAAGTATATTTGCCCAAACTTCCCGCAGGTAAGTACCTCGTCTATGCCGATATTGTGCAACGCTCGGGATTCACGGAAACCATTACTGACACAGTCGAAATTCCCGCGATACAGGGAAACATGTTTCCCAAAACCAAAACTGACCCCGAAGATACTTACGTGGTGTCGGATCCATTGAATAATCCCAAACAAATTCCAACGGATGAAAACGTGGTGATATGCGGTAAGCCTGGAACTAGTACTAAGCTAAAAGATGGCTCTACGGTAGTTTGGGAGGGTAAATCGAACGTAGCTTTTGAGGCAGGAAAACCCTACCAATTGGCGTTTGAAGTGTTTGACCCCAGCGGAAGACCTGCGATTCTGGAGCCGTATTTGGGAATGAACGGCCATGCAGCTATTGTAAAATCGGACGGCAAGGTGTATATTCATTTGCACCCCGTGGGGACGTATTCGATGGCCGCTCAGCAAAGTATGCAGAGCCGAATTGCAGATACAACAAAAATTTATCGCTTTACTACTTCTCCCAAGATTTTCCGAGATAGCATCGACCGCTATATAACCAAACTGAAAGCTATGCCGCCTGCCGAGCGTGATCGTTTCTTGATGCAAACTATGTCAGGAATGAACTCGCATGAAATGGGAACAATGAAACACGAAAACCGAATTGTGTTTCCGTACGCATTCCCCAAGGAAGGGCAGTACCGTATTTTTTTGCAAATCAAGCGAAATGGGCAGGTATTGACGGGGATTTTTGATGCTATTGTGAAAGCTCCAGCGATGTAGCGAGTGTGGGCGGTCTGACTATCGTCTGACCGAGACAACAGTCAGACTACACCGAGTAGTTGGGAAAGAAAATCAGACTCTACAGAGCCGTTTTGGGAACTCAAATCGAAAAAAGTTAATTATTTCGTGAAGGGTGTTGTTGAATAAATTATCCTAACCGAAAACTTCATGCAAATAGATAAAGAATTTCTTTACTCCCGTTTTAATGGCTTGTTTGAATTAAACCTACTCAAAGAACTTGCTCAAGTGGGCACATACATGGAAATCGAAGAAGGCCATGTATTGATGCGCCCTGGGGCTTATATTCGAAGTGTGCCTATTATTTTGAGTGGCTCTATCAAAATTTTGCGCTCCGATTCCGATGGCCGAGATGCATTATTGTACTATCTAGGAGGGATGGATTCGTGCGCTATGTCATTGACCTGTTGTTTGAATCGTCGCCAAAGTGAGATTACGGCCGTGGCAGAAGAAAAAACTAAGTTGATTTCAATCCCCGTTGAAAAAGTGGAAGAATGGGTGACAAAATATGCTTCATGGAAACAATTTGTGTTTGCCACTTACCAAAAACGATTCGACGATTTGTTAGGAGCCATCGACCAAATTGCTTTCCGCAAGCTTGACGAGCGCCTTTTGAGTTTATTGCAACGCAAGTCAAAACAATGTGGTTGCAGTGTATTTACAGTAACACACGAAGAAATTGCGGGTGAATTGGCCACGTCGCGGGAGGTGATTTCGCGTTTGCTTAAGCAGCTTGAAAAATTAGGAAGAGTCAAACTTTCACGAAATAAAATCGAATTAATATAAAAAAAGAGGCTTTGTGATAATTATCACTTACTAGCGGTAAGCGTCAATTTACTTTTGCAACATCATTCAATCCCTCTGCAAGAGTATGAGCACGTTAGAAATTTTCGGTTTTGGAGCCTCTATTTTGATTGGCGTTAGTCTTGGCCTCATTGGTGGTGGCGGTAGCATTCTCACCCTTCCTGTTTTAGTGTATCTTCTTCATCTTAACCCAGTTACCTCAACGGCCTATTCGTTGTTTATTGTAGGGTCAACGTCGTTAGTAGGGTCATTTACGTACATGCGTAAGGAATTAGTGAATTACCGTGCTGCGATTGTTTTTGCGATTCCGTCGTTTATCGCTGTTTATCTTACTCGGAAGTATTTGGTGCCTGCCATTCCAAGTTCTTTGTTTACAGTAGGTGGTTTTGAAGTGACCAAAAACATCGCCATTATGGTATTCTTTGCGCTTGTGATGTTGGCAGCTTCTTTTTCAATGATTAATGATAAAAAAGCAACAAAGGCCGATGGCACAGAAGCTCTGAAGTTTAACTATCCGATGATTGCGCTCGAGGGAGGTGTAGTAGGAATTTTGACAGGAATAGTTGGTGCAGGTGGTGGCTTTTTAATTATTCCTGCCTTGGTGTTACTAGCACGTTTGCCCATGAAAATGGCCGTCGGAACGTCATTACTCATTATTGCTGCAAAATCCCTCATAGGTTTCGTAGGTGACATGTCAAATATGCAAGTTGATTGGCCATTTTTGTTCGAATTTACAGCCTTGTCAGTGGTAGGTATCTTTGTCGGAACCTATATGTCAAAATACATCCCAGGACAGAAACTTAAAAAGTCCTTTGGTTGGTTTGTATTGGTAATGGGGGTGTATATCATTGTTAAAGAACTCATTTTTAGCTAAAAAAAGTGGTTTGTGTGACCAATGTCACGCTTAAAGCCCATTGAATTCCCGAACTTTACATTACAAAACATAACATTCTCAAAAGCACATGAAAATCGAACAAATTTATACGGGCTGTCTTGCCCAAGGTGCCTATTATATCGAAAGCGAAGGCGAAGTAGCCGTGATTGATCCACTTCGCGAAGTGACGCCGTATATTGAGCGTGCAGCCAAAGATGGGGCAAAAATCAAATACGTTTTCGAAACTCACTTCCACGCCGATTTTGTGTCTGGTCACTTGGATTTGTCTCAAAAAACAGGCGCCCCTATTATCTACGGTCCCAATGCAAAAACGGGTTTTGATGCGCACATAGCTACTGATGGGGAAGAGTTCCAGCTCGGGAAAGTGAAATTTAAAGTATTGCATACTCCTGGGCATACGATGGAATCAACTTGCTATTTGCTGATAGATGAAAACGGCCAAGAAAAAGCATTGTTTAGCGGAGATACGCTTTTTATTGGAGACGTAGGTCGCCCTGATTTAGCTCAAAAGTCAGACTTGACTATCAATGACTTAGCAGGGCATTTGTACGACTCACTTCGTAACAAAGTAATGACCTTACCCGACGACGTGGTGGTTTACCCTGCGCATGGTGCAGGTTCGGCTTGCGGTAAAAACATGAGTAAAGAAACAACGGATTTGCTTGGTAACCAGAAGAAATTTAATTACGCTCTTCGTGCCAACATGACGAAAGAGGAGTTTATTGAAGAAGTAACAAACGGGTTGTCTAAACCTCCTCAATATTTTCCTCAAAACGTTAAAATGAACAAAGAAGGCTACGAAAGTATTGATCTAGTGATGGAGCGCGGTGCCCAAGCATTGAGTGCCGTAGCGTTTGAGGTGGCTGCCAACGAAACGGGAGCGGTTATTCTGGATACACGCGGAGCTCAAACTTTTAACAAAGGTTTTATTCCAAATTCTATCAATATTGGCCTAAAAGGCGATTTTGCTCCTTGGGTGGGGGCACTGGTGCCTGATGTGAAGCAAGAAATTTTGTTAGTAACTGAGGCCGGTCAAGAAGAAGAAGCCATTTTGCGTTTGGCACGCGTTGGGTACGATAACGTGATTGGTTATCTCGATGGCGGTATTGAAACGTGGGTAGCATCAGGACAGGAAGTGGATACAATAACCTCTATTACTCCCGACGAACTTGCGGATAAAATGGCAGAGGAAAAAGTGTTGGTCATTGATGTGCGTCGTCCTGGAGAGTTTTCAGCTGAGCATATCGACGGAGCCAAAAGCTTACCCTTGGATTATATCAGTGAGTTGATGGCCGAGTTTCCTAAAGAGCAAACCATGTACATTCACTGCGCGGGTGGGTACCGTTCGATGATTGCCTCGTCGATTCTCAAGTCACGTGGGTTTGATAACCTCGTTGATGTGGCGGGAGGCTTTACGGCTATTGCACAATCAGGACGATTTACGTTGACTGATTACGTATGCCCAAGCACCTTGAAAAAATCGTAGTTAAACTGGTATGAAAAAAACGCTTGATAATTGGCAACTCTGGTTGATGGTAAGTTTAACCTTAGGGTTAGCTCCTTTTTTCCCTGAACCACACATTGTAGGAAAGGTTCGGTGGATAGTGGGAGGGGCAGTAGGTATGAAAGCGATAGATTGGTTTGATTTTCTACTGCACGGAACACCCTGGTTACTTTTTATCCGAGCATTGATAGTAAAAAAAGTTAGAAATTAAGGGCTTTAGGAAACAATTAGTTGTTACCCAGCATTGCTAGCCGTGTAGGCAGTAGTGCTGGGGTTTTGTAGTTTTGGGGTGTATGTCAATTTGTAAAGATAAACGATTGCAAACGTTTGCATCAATTGTGAAATATTATGTAGCTTTTTTAATAAAAAATATTATTATATCATTGCGTAAGATTTTGTGGATGGCGTTAAAAATATGCTGCTATAAATTTGTTTTTCCATCTCGTTAAGTCTTACTACCAAAACCCGAAAATTGCCCTTGATTACTTGCTTTGAACGTACGCTGCTACGCCCCCATTGGCATTACCTGGTACTGAGCCAGTTGTCAGCACTCATCAATATTTAAAGATTTTTTAATAACCCAATAATTCGTATAGTGAGCTTGATTAGCCAACTTTGTAGCTTTTATTGGGCTACAATTCTTATTTTTAATCTATTTAACACTTCAAATCACCCTCTTTTTTTATGCAACATTTTTTCGATTCTCCTCCTTTAAGGCTTCTGTTTAGTATTCTTATGATAGGATGCCTTGGGCTTTTTTCTACAGATGCACAGGCTCATTTGCCCGTAGCAGCACCGCACTCCGTGGCGGATATTACAGTCAAAGGCCGTGTGACGGATGCGGACACCAAAGAGCCGCTTGTGGGATGTAACGTGGTAATAAAAGGTACTCAAAAAGGAACCAATACCGACGCCAACGGTAATTTTAGCATCATAGTTTCTAACGAGAAAGCAGTGCTTGTAGTTGGATTTATTGGCTACGAAAAACAAGAAATCGTTGTCGGTACTCGCACCAATGTCGAAGTTTCTCTCAAGTCATCGGCTTCGGAACTTTCGCAAGTTGTGGTAATTGGATACGGAACTACGACTAAGAAAGACGCAACGGGAGCACTTAAAACCCTCAAAAGTGCTGATTTCAACCGTGGTATTGTCAATTCTCCTGAGCAGCTTCTCCAAGGCCGAGTGGCGGGGGTAAATGTTACCTCGGCAAGTGG
>JALQYJ010000077.1 GCA_023254175.1 Runella sp.
AAATCAACATCAAACTCAAAGTAGATACCAAAGCACTCGAAGAAGTCGTAGTGGTGGGGTATGGTGTGGTGAAAAAAAGCGATTTGACAGGCTCGGTAGCTCAAGTGAAATCCAAAGAATTAAATTCGTTTCCGACGGCCAACGTATTGCAAGCCTTATCGGGGCGCGCAGCAGGTGTGCAAGTAACCCAAAACACAGGAGCGCCAGGGGGGGGCGTCAGTGTACGGATTCGAGGGACAAACTCGATTCAAGGAAGTAATGAACCATTGTATGTGGTGGACGGCTTTCCGACTACGGGTAGCAACCCTACCATTTTGAACAACGTTGATATTGAAAGTATTGAGATTTTGAAAGACGCATCTGCAACGGCTATTTATGGCTCGCGCGGAGCAAATGGCGTTGTCCTGATTACAACCAAGCGAGGTAAATCTGGTAAAACAAAAGTAGATTTTGAAACAAGTTTTACGTCTCAAACCCTTATTCGTAAACTTGATTTGATGAATGCCAATGAGTATGCCACGTTTTATAACAAACAAGCCGCTAACGATAATCTAGTGCCGTATTTTACGCAAGCACAGTTGGATGGCTTTGGGCGAGGGTTCGATTGGCAGAATTTAGTGTTCCAGAAGGCACCAATGAAGACCACTTCTTTGAACATCAGCGGAGGAAATGATAAAACCCAGTTTTCGGTTTCAGGGAGCTTTTTTGGGCAGGATGGTATTATCAAAGGCAGCGATTATAAACGTTATTCACTTCGTACAAATCTAACTCATAAAGTAAGCGATAAGTTTAGTGTCAACCTTTCTACCACACTTTCAAGGCTAAAAACCGACCGCCGCGACAGTGAAGGAGGGGCGCGCGGAAATTCCATGATTTCGGCGGCTATCTCAGCACCTCCTACCTTCATGCCGTACAATGACAATGGCTCGTACCGCGTATTAGCGATTGCCTATCCATTTGTGGCCACAGACTTAATCAATCCGCTCAACTTTATCAATGAGCAGACCAACCGAATCAAAGCCAACCGCGTATTGGCGAATGCTGCATTGATTTATAACCCTATTCCTGAAATCACGGTCAGAATATCAGGAGGAATTGAAAATGCCGATGACCGTACCGACAACTACACCACACGCAATTATATCAATTCGCTCGGCCGTGCGAGCGTAAGCACAACGCAGCAAACAAGCTTACTGAACGAAAACACTATCAGTTATAACAAGACGTTTGGACAAGGGCACAATATCTCGGCAGTAGCAGGCGTTACGTACCAAGATTTTGTAACAACGACGCTTTCGGCTTCGGGTACAGGCTTTTTGAGTGACATTATTGAAACGGGAGGTCTTGGTTCAGCCATTACGCCAGGCATTCCAGAGTCAGGCTATTCCAAAAGTGTCTTGCTGTCGTATTTAGGGCGAGTTAATTATAACCTTAAAGATAAATACCTGATTACTGCCAGCATTCGCCGCGATGGCTCGTCTCGCTACAGTGAGGGCAACAAATGGGGATATTTTCCGTCGGGAGCCGTCGCGTGGCGGGTTTCGAGCGAAGAGTTTATGAAAACTATCCCGTTTGTCTCTGACCTAAAACTTCGCGCGAGTTGGGGACTAACGGGTAGCCAAGCCATTAGCCCGTACGCTACCCTCAACCAGCTTTCGTCGTTCCGCACTGTATTTGACGACGCGCTTTTTACCACTTTTTCTCCAGGAACTCGCCTACCAGGAAATCTGAAATGGGAGACAACGGAACAAAAGGATATAGGGGTAGACGTGGGAGTTTTAAATAACCGGGTACTTCTAACGGCTGATTATTACATCAAAAACACCCGCGATTTACTTAATACGGTTGTTTTACCTTCATCGCTTGGTTTTACGTCCACAATTCAAAACATTGGTGAAGTCCAAAATAAAGGTTTTGAATTTGGCATCGACAGTCGACTATTTACGGGGGCTTTTAAATGGGATGTCAACGCCAATATTTCATTTAACCGAAACAGAGTAGTAAAGCTTTACGGTGGAGGGGATATTCTCACGGGTAATGTCAATGTAGTCGTTATCAATGACGTGACAAGTATCTTGCGAGAAGGACAACCTATTGGGCAGTTTTGGGGATATGTAGAAGGCGGTTATACCGAAAAAGGGGCGATTAAGTTCAAAGACTTAGATGGAAACGGTACAATTACCCAGACGGATAAAACCTACATTGGCGATCCTAATCCTAATTTTATCTATGGTTTTAACTCGACCATGTCTTACAAAAACTTCGACCTGTCTTTATTTATTCAAGGGGTTCAGGGCAATGATTTGTTTAATGTAAGTTCGATTGTTAATACAATGGATTATGGTTTTGGGCTGAATATGCCTCGCGAAGTACTTTATAATCACTGGACGCCAAGTACGCCCAATGCGAAGTACCCGATTATTAGTCGCAACACCACTACGCGAGTTTCCAATCGCTTCATTGAAGATGGCTCATATCTGCGCCTTCGTACCATTCAATTGGCGTATAATTTACCACTCGAAAAATGGGGTATCAAGTGGGTTCGTAGCGCACAAGTATATGGGAGTGGCCAAAACTTGCTTACTTTTACCAACTACTCATGGTGGGATCCTGAGGTCAACTCACGCGGCGGCTCTAACTCAACCATTCAGG
>JALQYJ010000106.1 GCA_023254175.1 Runella sp.
CAAGCGCAGGTAGATAAGGTGCTTCCGTTGATACAAGAATTCGTTTTTGGGTTTGACAACGATGAAATGGAAACGGTCGTCGGGCGTTTATTGAAAGAACGAGGTGAAACCTTGGCCACGGCCGAAAGCTGCACGGGTGGCTACGTTTCGCATTTACTTACTAAAGTACCTGGCTCATCGCAGTACTTTATTGGTGGCGTAGTGAGTTATAGCAACGAGGTCAAAATCAATCAATTGGGGGTTCGGCCCGAAATCCTCGATACGCACGGAGCCGTGAGCGAAGCTACAGTCATTGAAATGTCGGAAGGGGTTCGTCAGCGTTTGGGAACCACCTACGGCATAGCAGCAAGTGGCATAGCGGGTCCCGACGGTGGCTCAGACGAAAAGCCCGTGGGTACCATTTGGATTGCCTGCGCTGGCCCTTCGGGCACCATCACCCAAAAATTACAACTTGGAAAGTTCCGAGAACAGAACATACAATATACGGGGATTTACCTCCTAAATTTACTTAGAAAACAGATTTTAGCGAATCGATAAAAACATCAACAACAATGGCAATCGTAGAAATGGTGATGCCTCGTATGGGCGAGAGCGTCATGGAGTGTACCGTCATTAGTATTTTAAAAAAAGTAGGCGACCGTGTAGAGGCCGATGATTCGGTGATGGAAGTAGCTACCGACAAAGTCGACACAGAAGTACCCACCCCTTACGGCGGCGTCATTGCAGAAATTTTAGTAAAAGAAGGCGACGTTGTTCCAGTAGGAAATGTCATTATTCTTATTGAAACCAACGGAGCGGTTATAGCACCCGTGGCAGAGGCCTCGAAAGAAGTA
Source organism: Runella sp. (assembly GCA_023254175.1). GTDB lineage: Bacteria > Bacteroidota > Bacteroidia > Cytophagales > Spirosomataceae > Runella. The sequence goes on from JALQYJ010000106.1 coordinate 834, forward strand.
CAAGCCCTTGAAAAAGAAATCGAAACGGTTACTCAATCGTTGGCTACCACTCCCCAACTTACCGCTCCATCGCATACAAGTAGCGAGGCGGTAGTTACACGATTTTATTCGCCTTTGGTACAAACCATTGCAAAAATGGAGGGAGTTTCCCTGCAAGAACTCGAACAAATTACAGGTACGGGAGCAGAAAATCGGGTAACAAAAAAAGATATTTTAGACTATTTGGCTAGTCGTGGGGCTAGTCCACAGTCCATGGCAGATAGTCGACAGGAAACAGCCAACCCGAAACACGAAACTGCCAACAAAACTTCCAAAGGAATTGAAGTCATTCCGATGGATCGAATGCGGAAGATGATTGCCGAGCGGATGGTGGAATCGAAGCGAATTTCACCGCACGTTTCATCTTTTGTAGAAACCGACATGACCAACGTGGTTTTATGGCGTAATCAAATCAAGGACGAATTTAAGCACCAAACGGGTGAAGGATTAACCTTTACCCCACTTTTGATTGAAGCCGTTGTGAGAGCTATTAAAGATTTTCCTTTGATTAATATTTCGGTAGAAGGTGATACCATTCTCAAAAAGAAAGACATTAATGTCGGGATGGCCGTAGCGCTCCCAAGCGGTAACCTCATCGTACCTGTCATTCATAACGCTGACCAATACAGTTTAATCGGACTTGCCAAAAAGGTAAACGACTTAGCCAATCGTGCTCGTCAGAATAAACTAACAGCCAATGACCTAGCGGGAGGTACTTATACCGTTTCCAACATTGGAACTTTTGGAAACATCATGGGAACACCCATCATTCTACAACCCCAAGTCGCCATCATGGCGTTTGGAGCTATCCAAAAACGCCCTGTTGTACTCGAAACTCCCCAAGGCGATGTCATTGGAATCCGAAGTATGATGTACATTTCTCATTCCTACGACCACCGTGTGGTAGATGGCGCGCTGGGAGGAATGTTTGTGAAGCGGGTAAGCGATTATCTTTCAAATTTTGATTTAAGTCGAAAGTTATTTTAAGCTTTTTCCAAAGTCATCTCCTAAAGTTGCGTCAGAGACGCAAAAACATTTTCGCCCCGACAAAATGTCGGGGCAAGTCATTTATAATGAGCGTCGAAAATACAGCTCATTGGCTAAGCTTTTGCTCAGAACATTATAAATATAACTTTCTAAAATTTCGTGTTCTTTGCGGGCAATTTCTCCCGAACGTCGCGCAACGGTTTTGTACAATTGTTGGATTTGGCTCAAATCCTCCAACGTCGATTTTCTAATCTCCATCTTAGTTAACAACTTTATTAAAACTGGTCAAACGATAAATGCCCTACGGCTTCGTGCGCAATTTCACGAATGTGGGAAAGTACAGGGTTGGTATCTTCCGAACGCCAAATTAAGTACAATTGGGTAAGATTGGGCAATTTTATGAAGCGCACCCCTAAAGCTGCCGAACCCTGACGGTACGAAATAGGCAGCACCGACAAACCAAGTTTTTTCTCCACTAACCGCAAAATCGTAGCTCCGTAATTGGAATGATAAACTACTTTTGGCCGAAAGCCTCCTTGTTCAAATACTTGATTTAACAACTTCCCATAGTTGACATCCATTTCAATTTTTGGCAAGATAAAACCCACTTCCCGACACTGTTCTATGCCCGTAAATGTAGTTTCGTTGAGCCAATAGTCTGTTGGAACCACTAGCGCAAAATGCTCTTCAAACAACAATTGGGTCGTAAACTGCGCATCTGTAGAAATCTCACGAGTAAAGCCTACGTCTATTTCGTGGCTAGATAAAGCTGCCATTAATTCAACTTCTGCGATTTCAGTAAGTTGGACTTTTACATCGGGAAAGCGTAGATACATCATCGACAACACTTCAGGAAGGATGGAATAAAGTGCTGACCCTGGATGCCCCATTCGTATGGCTCCTATCGAACCGCTATGAATTCGTTGGGTTTGTTCAATAATATTCCGTAACTGAAGCTGCATTCGACTGATTTCATCCCGAAAATAACTTCCCGCAGGGGTCAGTTTTACGTTGCGTTTGTCGCGCTTAAACAATACCACCCCCAATTCCTCTTCCAATTGCTGAATGTGACGGCTGAGCGCTGGCTGAACGATAAACAATTTTTCGGCAGCTCGCGAAAAGTGCAGCTCTTCGGCTACCCCCAGAAAATAATTCAGTTGACGAAAATCCATTTTTAGCTAGAAAACACTTATACGTTTTCAGCATAAATCTATCAAAAAATAACATTTTTAATTATTAAAGCCACTTATTTAATTTGTACCATTACTTTTAAACTCACCACAACGTTCAAGACCATGATACAAATTTCGGAGTACCAATCCATTTACGAAGCGCCCATCATTGATTTAATTTTAGACATACAGCAGATTGAATTTAAGGTTCCTATCACTCTCGAAGACCAGCCAGATTTATTGATTATCCCTGAGTTCTATTGTAAAAATGCCGGTAATTTTTGGGTTGCAACCACCTTGGAGGGTAAGCTAGTGGGGACAATTGCCCTCATTGATATTGGAAATAAAATGGGCGCCATCCGTAAAATGTTTGTCCACCATGATTTTCGTGGTAAAGCTTTTAAGGTTGCCTCTCGATTACTCTCTACGCTTATAAAGCACTGTGAATTACACCATATTGACCGATTATACCTTGGCACCAATCCACGACTTCAAGCTGCAATGCGTTTTTACGAAAAAAATGGTTTTGACCAAGTACCCGTTGAGGGATTACCAAGTGAATTTCCTCGTATGGCAGTTGACAGTGTGTTTTACCAAAAAAATCTCAACTAATGTTTGTTTCAATCCAACCAGCAACCTTCCACGATACACAAGCATTGCGAAATTTAAGCGAGCAAACGTTTATTGATACCTACGCCGTCTTTAACACACCAGAAAACATGGAAAAACACATTTCCACGAAGTTTACACTGGAACAAATTCAATCTGAACTTACGGACTCTTCCGTTCAATACCTACTTTTAAAAAAGGAAGGGCAACTTATTGGTTTTACCAAATTGGTCAAAAATCATGTTCCCAAAGAACTATCTTCCACAAACGTGATTGAAATTGAGCGGTTTTACGTAGACAAAGCCTTTCATGGGCAACACTTAGGAAAAAACTTAATGAATGTATGTCTTGATTGGTGCAGAGAAGCAGGGTTTGAGACCGTTTGGTTGGGTGTTTGGGAAAAAAATGCCCGTGCGCTACAGTTTTACACCAAAATGGGTTTTGAGAAAATAGGCGAGCACGTTTTTGTACTTGGTACCGAAGTGCAGAACGATTACGTAATGGCTAAGAACATATAATAATTATTTCACTTGACCTGCCATTTGCAATCTTTTATCTCAGGTGCCTTCAATTAAACTTGTTTTTAGATGAAAAAGCGTCAGAGATGCTATACTGTATCCACTACGATAGAACACCAAGACGAATAAATTCGGCATTGCCTTAAACCTTGAGGATAGTAAACTCTACTCGACGGTTTCTTTTGCGGGTTTCTTCAATTTCGTTACTAGCGACAGGCTTGGTCGAACCCCAACCCTTGGTTTGGATGCGCATCTCAGCAATCCCTTTACCCATCAAGTATTTTTTTACTTCTTTCACCCGATTTTCCGACAATTCCATATTGAGCGTAAAATCTCCTTGGTTATCGGTGTGGCCTTCTACCAAAATTTCCATGTTGGTGTACTTATTCATCATTTCGGCGATACGATCTAAATCGGGCAGTGACTGTGATACAAGTTCAAATTTACTTTGTTCAAACATCACTGTATTGAGCGTAATTTTCTTTCCTTCTTTGATAGGAACCAATAGGATATTTCGTTTGATGTCGCGGTAGCGTTTGTCTTTCGACAGGTCAACAATTTCATCCAACGGAAAAAAGCCATCTTTGACCGCACTCAGTCGATACGATTCCTGCACGGGTAGTAAAATCTTGTATTCACCCGTTTCTGGATCATACTCCACTTTCGACACGTTCGAATTGTCTTTCAGCAAGTTCGTTACCACATTTGTTGTCACGGGCTTTTTAGTTTCCGCATCCAACACACTCCCAGAAATCATGGCAACTGGCTCGGGGCGAATCGCAGAATAGACCTTAAAACGGAAAATATCTTCCCCTCCCAATGAATTTTGCATCGAACTGACGTAAGCATAGTCACCAGAAGCAGGAATGCTCAAGAAACCGTCCCATTGAGGCGTATTGATAGCAGGGCCTAAGTTCTCGGGTTGCGACCACCTCGTCCAAGTGTCGTCTAAGCGGCGCGTAATAAAAATGTCCCCTCCACCGTAGCCTGCATGACCGTAGGAAGTAAAATAGAGCGTTTTGTTGTCGGTAGCAATAAAAGGCGCACTTTCAACATCGGCAGTATTGATAATACTTCCCATGTTGAGGGGCTTGCTCCAAGTACCATCACTCTTTAAAAATGACACGTACAAATCACGATCGCCATTAGTATCTTGGCGCTTAACCGACATTACCAATACATTTCCTTTCGGGGAGAGAGTAAACTCGGTGTTGTTGCGTTTATCAAGGTTGTAAATGTCTTCGATTTTGCATTCAACGGGGGCATTCCAACCTGACTTAGAACGAGTTGATTTCGACAATCCAAAGGTCATTGTTCCATCAGGACGGTAGACATTCATTAAGTATAGGGTTTTTCCGTCAGGTGAAATGCTCACAATTGCATTATTATCGGAATTATTGATTGGGTTGCCCATGTTTTGAGCTTCACCCCATTGTTCTCCTTGTCGATTTGAAAACCAAACATCCTGATTTTCACCACCTCCAATATTTTTCTCAAATTTCCCTCGTGTAAAAAATATTGTTTTACCATCGGGCGAAATGACGGGTGCTACCTCCTGGGCTTTAGAATTAACACCTACCCCCAAGTTCTCTTTGATAATTTCTTTGGGAGCATCTTTATAAACATTGATTTTAAGCTCAAAAGGTTTTGAAGAAGTATTTAAGCCAATGGCATCTATCTGATTGTAGCCTTTGACCCGAATCGGATTCAACACCACTTTTACGGCACTTATCTGAAAAGTGGTATCGGAAATATTCAGCGCCAAAACCCTTCCAACATCTGAGATAACAGGCATACCATTATCAAGTACAGGCAATTCTTTACCAGCAGCATCATAGGCAAAAACACGGGTAATACAGCCTTGGTTAAAATTCTCAACAATCAGGATTTGGCGGGCTTTTTCAGGACGTTCAAAACCCACTTTTATCCACTCTTCCACATTCGAATCGGCGTTGTAAGGCGACCAAGCGCAGGATGTTTCCCCAAAAGGAGAGATTGTATTGGGATATCCAAGTGCTTGTACAGCACGATATTCTTTACCTGTATTTTCTTTAATATATTCAGAAGAGAAACCCAGTAACTTACTAGCCCACTGCACCTCTTGTGCGTAGCAGGTACGCACAAACCCCAAAAAACAACATAACCAACACGTTATCTTGGTCATTACGGCGATGAAGTAAATTTCTATTTATTAAGTGTATACCAATTCGGCAAAAGAACAAAAATCGTTCCAAAAATTATCAATTTACTAAAATATTGTTTTACTTTCGGCCCACATTCCCTACTAAAAGCAACCAATCTTCATCCAAAGTTGGAGGCGTAAGCTCCCTGATTCCCTGTGGTTTAAAATAGCCGCCAATGAACCTTTTATTGGTTTGAGGGTTAATCCATAACGCACGAATATTTGTTCCATTTATTTTTCCAACGTTCACTTTTACCGTTCTACTGGTAGGTAAATAAATGGCTGCCATGCGATTGTTAGGCAATACCGACACCACTCCATAGTCATCGTTGCCAATGGTTCCACGACCCTCCACCAAGATTTCGTCGGTGGAATCGGGGCGAAATAAATACCATGGGAGGTTATTAAAAATTTTGAAATAAAGCTCCATTTGATTGGCCCCTGTCAAATGAAGTTTTTCTCGCCAATTGTTACGAAACTCCCAAACGGAGCTACCGTAACAACCCCCACTACCACCGCTCAAAAGCGACCAAAAAGCCTGACGGCGAACTACTTGCGCCGAGCCACCTTTTTCGTCTTCATATTGTGCTTCTCCTAAAATGAAAGCTTTGCGCGGGGTTTTATTGTTTTCTTTCAGCGCAACCTCGTACACTTGCGGCATTTCCATCGTCCATACTCCCTCTTTTCCTCTGAAATAGCTATAAATCATGCTAAAATCCAACCAAACTTCGTTTCCAAACACGTCCGTGCTCGAATGTGAACTTGCCGCGTGGTACGACATCAATTGATGCGGTGCCGTCGCTTTAATACCTTCGGCCATTGCCCGTTGCACTGTTTCTTCTCGAAGTGGGTCACGGTCACCTCCCATTATCCAAAGGATATTAGAGTATTTTTTAAAACGATTGCCTAAATAATTACCATACGTACGGCATTTATCGACTCCATTTCGGTACTGAACCTCATCCCAACTCGTTTTGCAGCAACCCAGCCACGCAGGAACAATTGCAACAACCATCTGTAAATGAGAAGCGTAACGAACCACCTCTTCTACGTATTGAAAATAAGAGTCGTTTGGGGATGAAAAATCTCCTTTAGGCGTGAAAGGTGCTTGCCCATGCACGTTGGTTCCATCGGGTTGAGGAGGAAGAAGCTGAATGAAAACCGTGTTAAATTGTTGGGCTTTTCGAGCCGCTAGGTATACTCTAGCCTCGTCTATTCTCAATTTATGCAGCAAATTCCAACCCGCATCGGCATTCAACAAAAAAGGACGATTGTGTTTATCGACGAGGTAACGGCCATTTTTACTCAGTTTCAATGGGAAAATACCTTGCGTGACGACCGTAACAGTCGCTTTTATTTTTCTTGAGGATACTTTTCGTTTTTTCTTTTGGGCAAAAAGCGAAAGGGTCGTAAGAAACAACAAAAAAAACACACGTAGCGTTTGGGGCATAACAAAAGATTCAAGACGATTAGGAAATGGACAAAACTACTAAAAAGAATAAAAAGTGTGCTGTTTTTCCCAGGAAGGAACAGCACACTTTTTATTCTAACGTTAAATCTTCCAACACCTGACGGAGTTCGGGCAAGGTCTTTACGTCCGAACAAGTTAGAAGGAGTTTGTTTTTTAGGTCTTTGAGAGCAAAACGCTTGGGATTACGTTGAATATGGGTCAGAATATGACCAAATTTTGGAGACTGGAAAAACGAATCATTACCTGTTGTAATGATATACCCTTTGAGGGTATTATTTTTCAACGTTAATTTTTCCATAAAAAGCGCTTCGGCCATCCACCTGATTCTCACCATCTCTATCAACCACCCTACTTCTTCAGGTAGAGGCCCGAAGCGATCTGCAACCTCTCCTCCAAAAGCTCTCAACTCATCTTCACCCTTAAGGTTGTCCAGACGAGTATATAACGACAAACGTTCTGAAATATTTTTTACGTAATAATCAGGAATCAAAATGGCCAAGTCGGTTTCAATCTGACAATCGACCCGAATAGCTTGTACAGCTTCGCCCATATCAAACAAATCTTTGAAGGTTGTTTGTTTCAACTCTTGAACAGCTTCATCCAAAATTTTATGGTACATCTCATATCCAAGGTCATTGACAAATCCACTTTGCTCGGCCCCTAACAAATTGCCCGCCCCTCGGATATCTAGGTCGCGCATAGATACTTTAAAACCATCGCCAAGTTCTGAAAACTCTTCGAGGGTTTGAAGCCGTTTGCGGGCGTCGGTCGTGAGGTGCGACATAGGCGGTGTTAACAAATAACAGAAGGCTTTTCGGTTAGAACGTCCTACCCTACCACGCATTTGGTGCAAGTCTGACATCCCAAAATAATGCGCCGCATTAATAATAATCGTATTGGCATTGGGAATATCAATACCCGACTCAATGATGTTGGTACTCACCAAAATATCGTATTCGCCTTCAATGAATCGCATCATCACTTTTTCAAGTTTTTCGCCTTCCATTTGACCATGCGCAACGCCAATACGAGCCTCAGGTACCAAACGCAAAATGAGGTTTGCGATTGATTCGATGTCATTGACTCGGTTATGGACAAAGAAAACTTGTCCGCCACGATTGAGTTCATAACTAACAGCATCACGGATAAATACTTCGCTAAACACCTGAACTTCAGTAGTAACGGGCTGACGATTTAGCGGGGGCGTGGCAATCACGGACAAATCGCGAGCGCCCATGAGCGAAAAGTGCAGCGTTCGAGGAATAGGCGTTGCGGTCAGGGTAAGTACGTCAATATTTACCCGCATTTCTTTCAAACGATCTTTGACTTTTACCCCAAATTTTTGTTCTTCATCAATAATTAACAAACCCAAATCTTTGAATTTGATGTCTTTGTTAACGATGCGGTGTGTACCTACCAAAATATCCAGTTTTCCCGCTTCCACATCTTTCAGAATTTCCTTGATTTGTTTTTCTGACTTAAAACGGTTGATATATTCGACCCGTGCAGGAAAATCAGCTAAGCGTTCGCTAAAGGTTTTGTAGTGCTGCATGGCCAAAATGGTAGTTGGTACCAACACAGCCACTTGCTTACTGTCAGTCACCGCCTTAAATGCTGCACGAATGGCCACTTCTGTTTTTCCAAAGCCCACATCACCACACACCAATCGATCCATCGGGTGTGGTTTTTCCATGTCTTCTTTGACATCCGCCGTCGATTTAGCTTGGTCGGGTGTATCTTCGTACAAAAACGAGGATTCAAGTTCGGCTTGCAAGTAGGTATCTTTAGAAAATGCAAAACCCTCAGCGTTTCGGCGTTTGGCATAAAGCGCAATCAACTCTTGAGCAATGTCTTTGAGTTGGCGTTTCACCTTCGATTTTTTATTTTCCCACTCAGGTGAGCCAAGTTTGCTCATCGTCACCACACCGCCTTCTTTACCTGTGTATTTAGCGATTTTGTGTAAACTGTGAATACTCACAAAAAGGATGTCATTATCACGGTAAATCAGCCGAATTGCTTCTTGCTCTTTACCCCCAACATCTACTTTTTCCAAACCCGCAAAACGCCCAATTCCATAATCCACATGAGTGACAAAATCACCCGTCTTCAACGACTTCAACTCTTTCAATGTCAAGGCTTTTGATTTACTAAACTTCTCCTTAACGTGGTACTTATGAAAGCGTGAAAAAATTTGATGGTCGGTATAACAAACCACTTTCAACTGCTCATCGACGTACCCCTCTCGCAGCGAAACGTTCATAGGACGAAACTTAACGTAGGGGTCGAGTTCGTTGAAAATTTTCTCCAAACGTTCCAATTGCTTGGGCGATTCTGCCGCAATTACGTTGGTGTAACCTTGGTGCTGCCGTTCAGACAAGTCGTCGATTAAGCGTTTAAAGTCTTTATTGAACGAGGGCTGAGGTTTTGAAGTGTACTGGACGCGAGTCGATTCTTCCGATTTATCTTTGAAATAAAATCTTTTACCAAATTCGATGGTTTTAAACGCCTTAATTTGATTTAAAAAACCGCGTCGAGTTTCAAAAATTTCGTTGGGGTCAGACACCAATTGTATGTCACCGCCTTTGACCCCAACCAAGGCATTTTCAGCTTTTTCAAAACATTCTTCAATCACCTCAAGGGTCATTTCCACATCTTTAAACCACAAAAGAGCATTGGAAGGAAAGAAGCTCAAAAACGATTCCCGCGTTTCGAGGGTCAATTTGTTTTGAATATCAGGGATGACATTGACTTGGCTTACCGACTCTACCGACAACTGAGAATCGGGGTTAAAAGCCCGAATACTTTCGACTTCGTCCCCAAATAATTCGATTCGGTACGGGTATTCGCTTGCATAAGAAAACACATCAATGATACCACCACGCACCGAAAACTGTCCCGCTTCGTACACAAAATCCGTAATTTCGAAATCGTAACTCAACAAAAACTCACGTAGAAATTGGGCGTCTAAGCGTTCTGCTACTTTCACCGAAAACGTATTGGAAAGCAACGACCGTTTGTTGATTACTTTTTCAAAAAGTGCTTCGGGATAGGTGACAATCAACAGGTTATCTGGAATGGCCACGTTGAGCTTATTTAAAATCTCAGCCCGCATCAACACGTTAGCATTTTCAATTTCCTCGTAGTGGTAGGGACGTTTGTAAGAAGTTGGATAATACAACACTTCCTTGCCCAACAAATTAACCAAGTCGTTTTGAAGGTATGCCGCCTCCTCCCGGTCACTGGCGACAAACAAACACAAACGGGGCAGGCTGTGATATACGGCAGCGGCCATCACAGCGTCTAAACTCCCAGCCATCCCTTTGACTTGCACATGAGACTGATTTCCAGTAATTTGATTAACAATAAGTTGAACGAGGCTGTCGTTGGCGTAAAGTTGAAGAAAGTCGTGGGTTGAAAGCATTTTATTCTCAAATGTTTGAAAAAAATCTTCGATAGATTCTTCCAAAACGCTTATAGGTTCAAATCTTTAAAACAACAAAAGGCCGACGAGGGGTTTCTCATCGGCACCATTTGAGTAACAAAATTAGGAAGATTTTGATTTAAACAGGTTGAAATTCTTTACTAAAAAAACGACAGAATGAAGGGAATAAGCGGTAATGCCCCCCTCCCATTTACTTAAAAAGCAAACCGAATCCCCCCCGTCACGTTCACAACGCCTACATTTTGTTGGATGTCTACCGATTGAGTCACTGCAGGAAAACCCGTTGTCGAGACTTTGTTATTGACTCCCTTAAAAGTAGTACTTATCAAACTAGCATCGGCATTCACTACAAGCGCTACCCCACTAAAAAGCCCAATATGAAACGTAGCTCCTGCACCATATGCTAAATCTGACGCCATTTGGCTCGAAGTTTCTACGTTGATATTATAATTTTGAAAAGCACCCGTTGTCACAAACATCGGACTATTCACTTTGGCATAACCCACCAATAAACGCCCTTCTAACCCAAGACGACTATTGCCTAAGTGCAATGCAGGTCCAATCATCGCACTCAATACATCCCATTCTTTTGCTTCTACTACTACTGGATTAAGGATGCCATATTGGTCTAACGCAATTTTCTGAATTCCTTCTTCCCTTGTTTCATTTTTATTATAAGAAACCCTGGCCGCTAACCCAAAACGTTTGGTAGGATAAAAAGCCGCAACCAATTGCCCACTGACCCCATCTCCTGCAATTTCGCCTCGGGTTTCGCCAAAAACTTTGGTAGCAAGTTCCCGTACAGAGAGACTTTTTCCAACGGCGACATTCAAGGTAAATCGGTCATAATCTTGCGCAAATGAGCATGATATACAGATTACAACTAAGAAAAAGCCCAAAAAGCCAGTACGTGTCATGGAGAGTTAGTTAATAGATAAAGACGGGAACAATACGCTAATTACGGTCGAAAGTCTTAAAAAACGAAATAATAAGCGATTAGATTATTTTTCGGCGGTATTTTTTGTCATTTTTTGGCTTTTTTAAAGCAAAGAAAATGGTTATGACATGGCCCTGATTCATGCGTTTCAAACGAAAGAAGCACTCCTTGCTGATGTAAGAAAAAGCCAATCGAAACTTTCAGGCTTTCGAATATGGTGGCTGGGACAAAGTGGTTTTTTGATTCAATGGAAGGGTAAACACCTATTGTTTGACCCTTATTTGTCTGATTCTCTTAGTCTCAAATATTCCCAAACCGACAAACCGCACGTTCGGATGAGTGAGCGCGTGATTGCCCCCGAATTGCTTGAAGGTATTACGATTGTTACATCTTCCCATAATCATACTGACCACTTAGACGCAGATACCCTTTTACCGCTTTTTAGTCGTAATCCATCCATCCAAATGGTCATTCCTGAAGCCAACCGAGCTTTTGTAAGTGAGCGACTAAACTGCCAATTCGATTGGCCAAAAGGAATGAACGACGGGGAATCGTTAGAAATGGAAGGCTTCAGATTCTATGGCATTCCTGCTGCACACAACGCTATAGAACGAGATAGCCAAGGCAAGTGCAAGTGTATGGGCTTTGTGGTTGAGTTTGGAACCTATAAGGTATATCATTCAGGAGATACCCTTTGGTTCGACGGATTATCAGAACTACTTGCCCCTTTCAACGTTGATGTAGCCTTTTTACCTATCAACGGCAACAAGCCCGAACGGCGAGTGGCTGGCAACCTCAATGCCGAAGAAGCCGCTCGGTTGGGAAAAGAAATTGGGGCGCGACTTGTTATTCCCCATCACTATCATCTATTTGAATTTAATACAGCAGAACCCAGTGAGTTTGAACACTTTGCTCGACTGTATCAGACTCCCTATCAAATTTTACAATTAGGAGAAGGAATTGACATTGAATAACCGTTGATTACGCCCTTACTAATTCCATCATGGTAATTTCGGGTAATATACCCACTCGTCCAGGGTAACCAAGGTATCCAAAACCACGATTGACGTATAAATGTTGGTTGCCCTCGGTATATAAGCCCCCCCATTGTTTGTAGCGATACTGGACGGGACTCCATTGAAAACCACCTACCTCTACCCCAAATTGCATACCGTGTGTATGGCCTGCAAAAGCTACGTCGATGTCTTTGAATTGCGTCGTTACTTGAGCATTCCAGTGGCTAGGGTCGTGCGATAAAAGCAATTTTACAGAAAAATCATCGGTACGTTGATGGGCTTTTTCCAAACTTCCATATTTGGCAAAACCACCCATTCCCCAGTTTTGGATACCCAATAACCCTATTTGCTCGTTTCCTACTTTAATGGCACGGTGTTCGTCTAAAAGTAAATCCCAACCAAGTAGGCGATGTGCGTCTTTCAAATCATTGAAATTTTTGATTTTAGCCTCAAGCGATGGCCATTGGTAATAATCCCCGTAATCGTGGTTTCCCAATACCGAAAACTGCCCCAACGGAGCTTTAACTTTCTTGAAAATATCAATGTAGTTTTTTACCTCATCGGCTGTATTATTCACCAAATCTCCCGTAAAGAAAAACAAATCTGGCTTTTCGGCCATAAGAATATCTACACCACCCTGAACGGCGGTTTTATTGAAAAAACTACCCGAGTGTATATCCGACAATTGGGCAATTTTTATACCTTCAAAAGCCTTCGGAAGGTTTTTGATAGGCACTAGAACCCGACGAATACGGTAATCGTGTGCTCCCGAAATAATGCCATAGGTAAATCCCGCAGCCGTTGTTCCCGCCATGGCCAAGGCCGATTTCATCAAAAATTCAGAACGCGGAATCGCTGGGGCGTCAGTCACAGGAACGGTGCTAGGCGGCTGGGATTGGAAGAAACTAGCTACCCATTTTCCAAACCGAATGACATCGTCGATGAGTAAGAAAATGAGAGAGAAAAATTTAGCGAAATAGGGTATCAACAAAGCTGCCCAAATAATCTGGCGAGTATTTCTTGACAAATAATCGGGGGGAATGATAAATTGAATAACAATCCAAACCACCAAACTTACCACAGGAATTGCCCAATAAATGGTCGAAATGAGTCGGCGAGTGTCTAATGAACTAGTGCGAGAAAGGGTTTTTACGGCTTGAAAAACGTATAAATCCAACAGAAAAAACACTCCTATCATTAGGAGAATGGCTAGTAATCGGTTCATAAAGTTAGAAAGGAAAATAACAATTTTGACAATGGATGAGTAACAAAAGACGCTTCAAAAAAGTGTTTTTGTTCGCTAGTTTTGTGGGAAACGGCAAATAGTTGGGATGAAGTGATTATTTTTGAGGCCGAGTCATTTAAATTTCCCTTTAAGACGATGATAGATATTCAACTTACCGATGCCCCGCTTTCACTTGATACTTGCTATCAATACGTACTTTCTGACGATGCAGGAGGAATTGTTACATTTGTTGGTACAGTTCGAAATCAAACCAAAGGGAAGCGAGTCTTGAGGCTGGAGTTTGAGTCATACGCTCCCATGGCTATCAAAGAGATGCAAAAAATTGCGGAAGAGGCGGCGCGGCGCTGGCCTGTCTTAAAAATTTCGATGCATCATCGCGTGGGCGTACTTGCCATTGGGGAAGTGCCCGTCATTATTGCTGTTGCTTGTGCGCACCGAAAGGCAGCCTTTGAAGCCTGCCAATTTGCGATTGATACCCTGAAAGAAACGGTACCCATCTGGAAAAAAGAGTTTTTTGAAGACGGCGAAGTGTGGGTCGCCGCCCACCCATAACTTTATGATTCAGTGAATGTGCTAAAGTCGCTGAATTCAGCACATTTCCGCCCCGCCGAAACTTCGGGACGAGTTCATTCCACATTCTACCCTCGGAATTCGACATTCTGTCATTCCCTCTACATTCCCTTCAATACTTTCCACATTTCGTCCGCTACAAGCTGATTACCAGCGTCGTTGAGGTGAACGCGATCGGTCGTAAGGATATTTTTTTCGTCATTATTGGAATTATTTTTTAGGTTATAGTCTAAAAAAGCTTTGCGAAGGTCAATCAAAGGCAATCCTTGTTTTTTAGCTAAATCCCGAATCAGCTGCGAATAGCGATTCAAATCTCCGTCTTGCTGATTAGAAAAATCGGTGCGCTCACCAATCACCGCGGGCGTACACATAGCCACGCGAATGTTGGCTGCGTTGAACTTCTTCAACAATGCTTCGTAGAAACGAACAAACTTATCAGGGTCAGTCCCTGTTCCCGAAGAAGCTTTATGCCAAACATCGTTTACGCCTACATAAATCACTACAATATTGGGTTGTTTTGCTAACACATCCTCTTCCAAACGCAGGTAAAGGTCATACACTTTGTTGCCACCAATCCCCGCTCCAATTAGCTCATACTTGTTTTTTAGCCCCTGTTTTTCAAGCATTTCACCCATTTTAACAATATAACCACCTGGTTTTACTGCCGCTTGGGTAATCGAATCGCCAAAGAAAATAATTCGGAGTGGTTTGTCCTGCTGAAATGCCAATAAAGGAATTGCTACAAGGGCTAATTTGAGGTAGTGAATAAGGGATTTCATTGTGATTGACTAGAAATTGAAAATATGTTTCCCTTATAAAGGAAATTGG
The DNA here is from genome assembly GCA_023254175.1 of Runella sp. Taxonomy (GTDB): domain Bacteria; phylum Bacteroidota; class Bacteroidia; order Cytophagales; family Spirosomataceae; genus Runella. The sequence goes on from JALQYJ010000106.1 coordinate 15,851, forward strand.
AGTGCGTTTCTAACAGCTCAGTTATTCTTTAATCTTCAAATGCCTTTGTAGTGCCTGATTGAATAACTTTTTATGGTTTCTTACGGCTTACCGAAGCCATGCAACAAAGCCACTACTCTGTAAAGTCATTCACAAAACGGCAATAACAACACGCTAACTAAACAACTGCAAAATATCGTCTTTATCCAGTTTTTTCAAAAACCCAGCGTCGGTCGAAATCAAATCATCGGCCAAAGCGCGTTTACGTTCTTGGAGCTGCATTATTTTTTCTTCGATGGTATCTTTACAAATCATCCGATAGGCAAATACCCGTTTGGTCTGACCAATTCGGTGCACACGGTCAATTGCCTGTTGTTCCACCGCAGGATTCCACCACGGATCGACGATATACACATAATCCGCTTCCGTCAAATTCAATCCAACGCCCCCTGCTTTTAAACTCATCAAAAACACACGGCAGGCTTCATCTTCCTGAAAGCGATTCACCCGTTCGGCACGGTCATTTGTCTGTCCATCTAAGTATTCATAAGGGATTTTGTCACGTTCCAGTTTAGCTCTGATGAGGTCAAGCATTTTCAAGAACTGACTGAAAATAACAATTTTATGGTCAGACGCATTTTCTTCAATTTCTCTAACAATTTCATCCAATTTTACGGAGTCGCTGCCATAGTCTTCGTCGTCGGGAAGCAAAGCAGGCGAATCACAAATTTGGCGCAACTTCAATAGCCCTTCCAGAATCAAAAACGAAGTTTGTTCTCGGCCCACTTCGTCCATTTTTCCTGCAATCAAATCGCGGTATCTATCCCTAAAAGCATTGTAAACCTTGCGCTGCCGTTTGTCCATTTCACAAAATAGCACTGTTTCAGTCTTTTCGGGCAAATCTTTAGCAACCTCTTCTTTGGTACGTTTAAGCATAAAAGGGTATACCATGCGGCGCAGTTCTGCGGCACGAGTTTTGTCTTGGTATTTATCAATCAAAACCGCGTATTCAGCCCGAAAAAAATCCTGTGCCCCCAGAAAACCCGGGTTTAGAAAATCAAACTGAGAGTATAAATCAAACGTGTTATTTTCAACGGGTGTTCCTGTCATTGTCAACCTATTTTTGGCATTAAGCAATTTTACTGCCTTCGCAATCATCGAATCAGGATTCTTGATTGCCTGAGCTTCGTCTAAAATTACATAGTGAAATTTAAAACTTTGTAACAACTCAATGTCGGAACGTACAGAACCGTAAGTCGATAAAATAATGTCGTATTTCCCAAAAATTCGGGTATTTTTGGTTCGTTGTGGCCCCGTGTGTACGTACAATTTTAAGTCTGGGCAAAACTTTTGGGCTTCGGCTTGCCAGTTAAAAATCAACGTTTTAGGCACAACCACCAAATGAACTCCCTTTGGGTATCTATTTTTTTGCTCCTGTAAAAACGTTAGCATTTGAAGCGTTTTCCCTAATCCCATATCATCGGCCAAACAACCTCCCCACCCGAATTCATCCAAGAAGTTAAGCCATTTATATCCTTCTTCCTGATAAGGTCGCAACTGCGCCTGAACATTTTTGGGCAATTCAATGTCTCTAATTACCCTAAAATCAAGCAATTTTTCGCGCTTTTCGTCCAGCTCGTCCAACAGTTTCGGATTTTCGATATACTCTTTATAACGTTCCAGAATAGTAAAATGCTGCTTAGACAGCCGAAGCGTCCCTTTCTCATCGTCTACTTTTCCAAAACGAAACAATTGGGCGTATTTAGCCACCCATTCGTCGGGCAAAAGTCCAAACGAGCCATCCTTTAACTCGACATAGTTTTGCTTTTTCAAAATAGCTTTACGTACTTCAGCTAAGGACACCACTTGTTCCCCAAAGGCAATTTCTATCTGCAGATCAAACCAATCAATTCCCGAAGAGTTTTTAATCTTAAACGTTGCTTTATTAGGGTTGTAGCGAAATTTTTTGAGGTTATTAAACCCAAATAGCTTCGCACCGTGCTGATTCAGCGCTTCATAAAACTGGAACAACCAGCCATTTTCTAAGGCCGAATCGGCTGGAAGGTAAAAATACTCGTCTGTTTGATGAGCAAAGTCAGGATGTTGACTTTGTAAAAATTGGATAAATTGCTCTTCTGCATCTCGGTCGCGCCCTTGAATTTGAACCGTATTTTTATGGGCATTTACGCGGGCTTGTCGAAAATCTCGGGGTAATTCTATCAACTCTTCATCATCGCTGGAATAAATAAAAGCAGGTATAATCAACAAATTATCCTCTGCCTCTTTCAAATACACTCTCCCCTCCCGCCATTCCAATTCAGTTTGGGTAATGGATTGTCCTTTGTCAAACTCCAACGAAAATTGGTCAGCTAGCGGAATCACAAAGCCATTGAAAAAGTCATCGTCCCGAATACTTCGAAGGCGGATAGCACCCCCCAATTCCAAAAAATGACGCGCTACTTTAGCCGCTGCCGTCGACCTAAACCGACACAATAGGTTATCGGGTAGCACTACCAACCAGTACGTTCCGACGTCTTGCAGTTGTTGAAAAGAAATTTGTTCTCCCGTTGGCAATACGACAAACGCCTCAAGCAGGGTTTCGTAGCCCGTCCTGGATAGTTTAAAATGCAAATCAAGCGGTGTTTCTGATACCTTTACGGCATGACCTGTATTTCCAAAATTGTCATTTTTTTTATTAATCCGCACCACTTTCTCCACCAGCATCGGGAACAATTTCTCAAGCACCTTGCCCGTAATATCCAACGCCTCGTCGATGGCCTCACTTGTGTAATTTATATTCCAAGAATTAGAAGCAATTTTATGTCCACGTTGACGCAGGGTTTCGTGCAAAAACTCTTGTTCCAACAAACGACTGGTCTTGATAATCTCCAAATCGTCCGTTTGCGTTGTCGGTCGGTCTTTATCCCCCCACGTACTTCGAGTTACATTCGTTACTTTCCCCGACTTGGCATTGAGCGTGCCTTTAGCAATTTCTAATCGCATGAATGGTAACGTTTTTGCCGAAAACTGCTCAAAAATATAGACATACACCAAGCGTTCTTTTCCTGCATTTACAGGTACAAAAGGGCTATTGGGTTTCACAGGTAAGGTATTTTTTAGAATACTATTCCACTCAACCCCTTCTATAGGTTGAATGCTTTTATCCAAAAGAATAATTACTAACTCACCATTTGGGTTGACTTTAAAATCAAACTTCCCCCCTAATTCATCCTCTAGAGTATACCCATATCGCTCTAATAATGCACTTTTTTCTTGGCTCCAATCTCGAAGTGCTTCAATCGCATGAACTCCGTGGTGATTTTTAAGCCACACCAGCACTCCCATCATGTGTTCACATAATGGTTTTCGAAGTTTTTGTTCACAACTACATGAAAGGTGAATACGTCCTTTTTCTAAACGCTTTACGGTCACCGTATAACGACCATCCTTTTTTATATGTACATCCAGTGTTTCTGACGAATTTTCTTTCAACACCGAAAACACATTCAAGTAATGCCTTCTCCCCATCCAGTGTTGGGGGTCGCAATTATGCTGAATATAATATTCTTCTAATGATGGAATGTCGAGGGTAACATCTGACATTGAAAAAACTCCTTTGTCGTAAAATTCAATCACTTTATGAGTTTGTGACCGCTTACCATTGGTGAGGTCAATGATGACTTTTTGAAGATCTTGTACTGATGCTTTAGGCTTTTTATTGTCACGCTCTAAGTATTCTTCTAACGCAAAACTTGCCGCCACTGCGTGTTTACAAGGATAATTTTCTGAGGGGCAATCGCAGTAACTTTGTACCCCCTCTTCATCATCAAGATTGACTAATTCTAATTCGTATTTCTCTAAACTTGACTGACTTTCTATCTCAAATTTAGCGCCATAGTACTCACCATTGAAGGTAGTAATTTTTACACCTCCGTTTCTATAAATATCATTGCCACGTTGTCGAACACCAACAGACGCCTCTTTCCTCAACGCCGCTAAACTTTCTAAAATAAGTCCTTTATAAAATGATGCCATGTATTCTCAATTCTCTTCCAAACTTTACTTCCCCATTTATTCACATTCTTCTATGCAATCCTCTGGCAAGTCATAAAGTTCATTTTCTACATCCTTCATTTTTGGGTAACGAGTGGTATCCGGAAGTACCCCATATCGAAATTTCAAATCGCCCATTTCGTATTCAAAGGTAGATTTTGTCGCCCAAAGCAACGGAAAATCGGCTCTAACTTGATACACTGTCCCTTCAATAAACTCGTATGGAGGTTTTTTATACAGGGTCTGAATATACACCCTAACTCTGTCGCCTACTCTAAAGGGAGACTCAATCGCCGATTTTGGAAATAATACTTTCATAATTGCGCGAATAACGACAAAACTGACCACCTTTGCAACGAAGTTCTGCCCCGAATCGTATTAATTGTACAACATCCATCGACAAACCAAATGCTGCGAACTTTATTCTTTGTTTTGTTTTGGGGAACTCTCCTACCCGCTACCTACGCACAAATTAAAGACTATTACATTCCTCGTAAAAAAACACACCCCCTCATTTTTAATCATCCCGATTTAATAAAAAGGGACTACCATTGGTATATTGGATTGGAGGGCGGCGGTAAATGGATGGGAATGAATTTAACCAATTCATTAACGGGGTTGATTAGACTTCGAAAATCAGTAGTTGATGGCTATACAGCTGCCCAGTTTGGGTATTTACATAATCTAAAATGGGGGATAGAAACGGGCTACATTCGAAACCCTTCTCGTATGCAACTGACCATCAACAGTTCACGCCCTTTTGTGTATCGCATTGAAGATTTACAACACAGTATTCCCTTCCGTTTTAAGTGGCGATTACTTCGTTTCGGAACCATCCAGAAAAGGTCAGGAATGTACGTAGGTGCGGGAATGGTATGGACACCCACTCGGAAACGTACCCAAATTAATCAATTTAACTTGGCTGGACTAGCCCGCGTTAATGGCTCAAGAACGCAGTTTGATACACTAATCGTTGAAAATTATTCGTACACCACAGGCAAAGCTAAATTAGAATGGGAAGCAAATCTAGAGTTTGTAGGAAGGGTTTCTCAGCATTTTGAAATCGTTGCCTATGGAAGGACTACTATAGCGCCTGCCTCCAGCCTCGAATCTCGGAGTGAATTGTTTATCAATCGATTATCCCAAAGCGTTTCTATTGCTACCTTAAAACCGCTGACGTATCAGTTTGGTATTACCTTTCGGTATTTATACGGCTTTATGAATGCCTACCGAAGCGAGTACGAGGAATAAAGCCATTATTATTGGTGTTTTCGTGTCCACAAAAATAAGACTAGGGTAACACTTAGCAAACCCAAAAAAAATAAACTTAAAGTCAGATTGAAGTAAACGATGGCTACTAAGCATAACACAGCCAGTCCTAGGGAAAGAAGTGGTACCCACGGATAAAAAGGTGTTTTGAAAGGCCTCTCCAAATGCGGTTCAGTTTGTCTCAATCGAAATAAGCTTGCTAAACTCGTTAAGTACATTACCATTGCTCCTAGTACCGAAAAAACGATAATATCGTCAGTTTTGCCCGCAAAAAGTGCTATTAACCCTACCGCACCCCCTGCTAATAATGCCCAGTGGGGAGTTCGGAAACGTTGATTTAAAGTCGCTAGTTGGCGGGGTAAATATCCCTCTCGCGCAAGGGCATAAATTTGACGAGAATAACCGATGGTATTGCAATGAAAAGAAGCAATCAGACCAAACAATCCTAAACTGGCAAAAAGTCCTGTCCATGCACTTGTTTTCCCAAGTGTCACCGAAAGTGTTTCGGGGAGCGGGTAATCCATGTCACTCAACGTCCGCCAATCGGTAGCCCCACCGCTTAAAATCATCGTCCCCAAGGCAAGAACAACCAGTGTCACAATACTCAAAATATACCCTTTGGCAATGGTTCGTTTAGGGTCTTTGACTTCTTCAGCAACCATTGCGACGCCTTCAATGGCAATGTAAAACCAAATAGCAAAAGGCAGAGCTTCAAAAACCCCTCCAGCAGTGATTGGCGGATTGTAAGCCACAAAATTTTCGGTTTTGTAGTAGGGAAAGACTAATCCCATAAACACAATCAACTCTACTACCGATAATAACGTGACAATCAGTGAAAAATTGGCCGATTCGCGCATTCCAAACAAGTTGATAGCAATGAATGCCACGTAAGTACTAACCGCCCCCCCCATCACTGACAACTCAGGATGCAAAAAATGGGCATAACTACCCAAAGCAAAGGCAATGGCAGGTGGGGCCATCACAAAATCAACTAAGGTGGCAAAACCTGCTATAAAGCCCATCACAGGGCCAAAAGAACGAAAAGCATAGCTAAATGCCCCACCTGCTTCGGGAATAGCGGCGGTGAGTTCGGTGTAGCTAAAAATAAACGTTAGGTAAAAAACGGTGACGATGAGAGTGGCCACCAAAAAGCCCAAGGTGCCTGCCACGGCCCATCCATAATTCCAACCAAAATAAACCCCCGAAATAACCATCCCAACGGCTATAGCCCAGAGTTGGGGTGTCGTAATTACTTTTTGAAGTGTTGTGGGCGAATGAGAAGGCGGCTCTAGGATGGGCATGTTACAAAAAGGTTCTGTGGGGATTCCACAGAACCAAAATAATCCTAAAAGTTGGGTTTAAGCAAGTATTTGGCGTAGAAATCGTCAATAACTTTTACTGCCTCTTCGGCTGTATCAACAACACTAAACAGTTTTAAGTCCTCAGGATTGATATTCCGTTCGGTTTCTAACATGGTTTGTTTTATCCAATCAATCAATCCAGACCAGTAGTTTTTACCCACCAAAACAATGGGAAAACGGCCAATTTTTTTGGTTTGAATCAACGTTAGGGCTTCAAAAAGTTCGTCCAATGTCCCAAACCCTCCTGGCATTACCACAAATCCTTGGGCATATTTAACGAACATTACTTTACGGACAAAAAAGAAATCAAAGTTGATATTTTTGTCGGCGTCGATGTACAAATTTGAATGCTGTTCGAAGGGCAATACAATATTTAAACCTACCGATTTTCCCCCTTGCTCAAAAGCACCTTTGTTCCCTGCTTCCATGATACCCGGGCCACCACCCGTAATTACCCCGTATCCATGACGCACCAACTTGGCCGCTATTTCTTCCGTAATTTTGTAATAAGGATGGTCGGGTTTGGTACGTGCCGACCCAAAAATAGATACACAGGGACCAATTTTGGCCAACTTATCAAATCCTTCCACAAACTCAGCTAATACTTTAAAAATCACCCAAGAATCGGCTGTTTTAATTTCGTTCCAGTCACGGTCTTCAAACGCTACACGAATCCGTTCTTCTTCATTTAATGCTTCAAATTCTGACATACTCTTAAAATTGGTTTTAAAGGGTTGATGTACTCAAATAAAGTTGACAAGCCATTTTTAATGCCGTCAATTTATCCAATTTTGTCATTCTTATGTAAGACATCCGTACCTTTGCGGTGCGGACAACGATAACGAAAACATTTCTCAAAATAGTTTAATTCATGGCTAAAAAAATTGCAATTGGAGGTGACCATGCAGGTTTTTCCCTCAAACAACCGTTGGTTGAGTGGCTTACCCAACAAGGATACGAAGTAAAAGATTTTGGTACATACAGCGCTGATTCGGCCGATTATGCCGACTTTGCTCACCCAGTAGCATTGGCCGTTGAAAGTGGCGAATTTCAGGCAGGGGTCTTAGTATGTGGAAGTGGACAAGGAGTGGCTATTACAGCCAACAAACATCAAGGGATTCGTGCGGCATTGGTTTGGGACAAGCCGTTAGCAGAACTAGCTCGGCAGCACAACGACGCCAACATCATCTGCCTTCCTGCACGTTTTATCAGTCAGGAAGTTGCTTTTGAATGTGTGAATATTTTCCTAACCACTCAATTTGAAGGCGGTCGTCACGCTATTCGAGTAGGGAAGATTTCTTGTTAGAATTTCAGATAAGTGCGTCGGGTTGCTCACATCACGGCGCACACGTCATTTATTCATAGAAAAATAAGTAGCCCAGTAATATACCCGCAATCACACCCACAAAATCGGCGATAAGTCCCGCGACAATCGCATAGCGGGTGTTCTTAATTCCTACTGACCCAAAATAAAGGGCAACAATGTAAAAAGTAGTATCGGCCGAGCCTTGGAAGACACATACCAATCGCCCAATGAACGAATCAGGGCCAAACTGTTTCATGCTATCAATCATCAAAGCCCGAGCACCGCTACCACTTAAGGGTTTCATCAATGCTACGGGTAATGCATCGGTAAAATCGGTATTCACTCCCGTCAGCCCAATCACCCATTTAAAACCTTCTACCAAATAACTCATAGCCCCCGCATTTCGAAAAGCACTAATAGCTACCAACATTCCGACCAAGTACGGCATAATTTTAACGGAAGTTTCAAAACCTACTTTAGCACCATCAATAAAAGTATCAAAAATATTGACTTTACGAACAAGTCCCCCTATGAGAAATGAGACGATGATTGACATCAAAATCAGGCTTCCCGTTATTTTTGAAAAGGTTTCTAAGCCCTCTTTCGATAAACCTGATAAATACCAAAGAAGCAGCGCAATTCCCAAGGTAATTCCTCCTAACCATCCAATGACTGTTCGGTTCCATAGATTGATTCGTTGGTAGGTTCCTACTATCAAAATACTCACTAAAGTAGTTACGTAGGTACCAATCAAGCACGGAATAAAAATATCGGAAGGGTCTTTGGCTCCCAAAATCGCACGTTGCGCCATAATCGACAACGGAATGATCGTCAAACCTGAAGTGTGCAGTACCAAAAACATAATTTGGGCATTAGAAGCTGTATCTTTAGAGGGATTAAGTTCCTGCAAACTTTGCATGGCTTTAAGACCAAAGGGGGTAGCGGCATTGTCCAACCCGAGCATATTAGCCGAAAAGTTCATAATCATCTGCCCGTTTGCGGGGTGATTTTTAGGAACTTCGGGAAATAGTTTATTAAAAAATGGCCCAATAATTCGTGCCATAAGGTTGATAGCACCTGCTTTTTCGCCAATGTTAAGAACCCCCAAAAAGAAGGTCATTACCCCTGCTAAAGGCAATGCAATATCTATCACGGCCACTTTTGCCGAGTCGAACATTCCCTCCACCATAAGTTTAAAAATTTCGGTATCGCCCAAAAAAATTAATTTTAGCAACGCCACCACGAAAGCCACGACAAAGAATGCCGCCCAAATGTAATTCAATGCCATAGGTATAGGGTTTAGGAGAAAACAAAGTCTATTATCGCGGCTTTCCAAGTTTTATTATCGACGTAACCGAAACTTAGTCTGAGCTATTTACTTTCCGATTAACTTTTTAGCAAAACCATAGGTATGTATTAAGGCCAACCACGATTTGCGTTTGAACAAATCATAGTAATACGAAATCGTCACTGCTGGGCTGAATTTTATTTGACCGAATGTCTCATTGATGTACTTTTCGGCGTTTCGTTCGGCATTCCAGTAAGTCTCTGAGCTAGAATTGGCTTTGGTGCCGCTTCCAGTAGTGTCAAACGCTGCATGGCGGGTGTAATCTTCAAGAGTTAAGTGGCGAAAAGTATACCCACGCTTGTACATATCGTGCGACCACACCGTGGCGGTATCTACCCCGTTCCACCCCCCACCATAGCAACCAATGTCGCCTTTGGGCAAAGTTTCCTTTTGGTATTTTTCAAGGTCAATCATAGCACAATATTCGTTAAGACGGCACTCGGGTAAAATGTGAGTACGGCCATTACGAATCACTTTTAATTGGATATCACGGCGAGGAGTAGCATGTGCCTCAGCCAAAGCCATGGCCTCTTCGGTAGTCGGAACGTACTCTTCAAACATTTTTGAATTACACTTATTGCCCCAATCTGGCCCCGCTGGACAACTCCAACATTGTCCAATTGAACCCACTCCTGCCAAGTTTTTAGGCCCCTTTTCAAATTCTTTGAGCATATCGCCAATCATATCACCATAAAAAAGCATGTCGTTGTGCATCACAACTAAATACTTTTTATCCGATACTTCAAGCGGATATTGATACATAATACTCTGTCGAAAACGAGTATCCACTTTGGCACGCTCGTAATCCCTTACGCCCAATCCCAAAAAATAATGAGGATATTGTACCACAATTTTTACCGATGGGTCGTTACGAAAATAGTCAAGAATTTTGAAAATACCCACATAGTCATTGTGGGGTTGAAGTCTTTCGCGTGAGAGGTATATTTTGTCAATATGTTGACCACTATACTGCATCAAAGTTTTGATAGTAACGATGGCCTGATAAGGCTTTCCATAAAAAGCTATGCTGACATCTACTTTTTGACTCATTCGGGGAGAATTAGAGGCGGTTTTCGACCGTTGATAGTTAAATATTCAAAAAACTAAGTTTCAAAATTACGACGCCCAGACGATTTTGCCAAAGTAACTTGATTTTTCGTAACTTTGTCGGTGTTTTATAAACTTCAATACCCTTGAAAGAATACGGAAGTAACGTCCAAAAATTAGCCGATTATCTCGTTTCCATTCCTGAACGAGAAAAACGAACCCTCCAAGCTCACGTCTTGGTGGAATTGATGCGCCAAATCCATCCAAATATGCGTGATGGGCAAGATTACTCCCAAAAACTTTGGGATGATTTGTACATCATGACCAACTTCCAGTTGGATGTTGATAGCCCCTTCCCTCCACCCTCACCCGATGCTGTCGGCAAGAAACCTCTCCAAGTCCCTTATAGTCAAGAGCATATCCGTTATAAACAATACGGAAAAAATCTATTATTGCTTGTTGATAAGGCCATCGCCTGTACCAACCGCGAAGAGAAACTTGCTTTCATTTCGTATTTGATTCGTCAAATGCGTACGTTCTATAACACTTGGAACAAGGATAATCCAGAAGATAATGTAGTTTTCACCCAATTAGATGAAATTTCTCAAGGCCGTTTGAAGGAAGAACTAGCTTACCTTCGTCAAAATGGATTAGTTGATTCAACCCCACGTGACAAAGGGACTCACGTCGAACGATATCAACGCAATTTGCAACATAACCGCGGAAACTATCAAAGCACCAACCGCGACCGCGACCGTGGTAATAACAAACACCATAACCGCAATAACAATAACAACAACAATAATAATAACAACGGCGGCAGCGGCAATAATCGAAATAACAATAACAAGTTTCGGAACAACAAGAACAACCGACGAGGTTGATTTAGTACGGAGGAAACTCAACTATCCTTCCACAATTCATTACTGATATGCAAATCCAGAAAAGCAAACGCCTTGAGCATCTACGGTACGATATTCGAGGCCCCGTTTACGAAAAAGCGTTAGAGCTTGAAAGTCAAGGGTATAAAATCATTAATTTGAACATTGGCAACCCCGCCCCTTTTGGTTTTGACGCTCCTGATGAAATCATCCACGATATCATCCTTAATATTCGTAACGCCCAAGGGTACGTTGACTCTCGGGGATTGTTTGCAGCCCGCAAGGCAGTAATGCACTATACCCAAACTCAAGACATTAAAGGTGTAGAAATCAACGATGTTTATATTGGCAACGGGGTAAGCGAGCTGATTGTAATGGCCATGCAGGCGTTGCTCAACGAAGGCGATGAAATTTTAGTTCCTTCCCCTGATTATCCGCTTTGGACAACCTCAGTAGCACTTAGTGGTGGCAAACCCGTTCATTACATTTGTGACGAACAAAGTGACTGGAACCCCGATTTGGAGGATTTGGAGAGCAAAATTACCCCACGTACCAAAGGAATTGTGATGATTAATCCTAACAATCCTACGGGAGCCGTTTACGAAAAGGAAGTAATCCAGAAAATTGCGGAAATCGCTGAACGCCATCAATTGATTTTATTCTCCGATGAGATTTACGATAAAATTCTTTACGACGGAGCCAAGCATTATCCCGTAGCTACGATGGTTCAAGAGACTCTGTGTGTGACTTTTGGTGGACTTTCTAAAAACTACCGTGCCGCAGGCTTTCGGGGTGGTTGGTTGATTTTAAGTGGGGCAAAACACCGCGCCAAGTCGTACATTGAAGGACTGACGTTCTTGGCTAGTATGCGTTTATGTGCCAACGTTCCGACCCAATATGCTATCCAAACCGCGCTGGGTGGATACCAAAGTATTCAGGATTTGGTACTTCCGATGGGGCGACTTCATAAACAAATGAACTTGGTTTATGAGCGACTTACTGCTATTCCAGGAGTAAGCTGTGTCAAACCTAAAGGATCTTTGTATGTTTTCCCTAAAATCGACCTTCGTAAGTTTGACTTTAAGAATGACGGCGATTTTGTATTCCAGCTTTTATCCGAACAAAAAGTACTTGTTGTGGCAGGTACAGGTTTTAATTATATCCATAACGACCACTTCCGTATTGTATTTTTACCTTCTACGGACGAGCTTAATCTGGCAATGAACCGCATCGAATTATTGTTGGATGCGCATCGCATTCACGCGTCTCGCCCTGTCGAGGAATACTTGGTATAAAGATTTCTCTCGCTCACCTAACAAAAAAGCGGTGGCTGAAAACAGCACCGCTTTTTTGTGGGTACAACTCCAAACCCTATTCGCCAATGGCCTTCATAAATTCCTCTACGTACTGTTCACCCACGGGTATTACGGCCTCTCCGATGTGAATTTTAAGGTTACGAACAGACTGAATTTTATCAATTGATACAATGTAGGATTTGTGAATTCGCATAAATTCGTAAGATGGCAATTTTTGTTCTATCCCTTTCAGTGTCATACGTGTAATGACTGGGTGGCGTGCCGAGGAAATATAAATCTTGACATAATCCTTTAGCCCTTCAATGTAAAGAATCTCGTCGTAACGAATTTTTACCAAGGCATAATTAGCATTGACAAAAAAATGAGTCGATGTTTGCTCTACGGGTGTTTGTTGACGAAGTTTAAAGAGGTCGAAGGCTTTATTGGCTGACTTCAAAAACCGCTCAAACGAAACAGGTTTTAACAAATAGTCAATTACATCCAATTCAAACCCTTCCAAGGCGTATTGTTCGTATGCAGTAATAAAAATGACCATAGGAGCGCCATTTTGCCCCTGAATTGATTTCAAAAATTGAACGCCTGTAATGCCAGGCATTTGAATATCTAAGAAAACTAAGTCGGCTCCTTGTTCGTGCAAAACATCCATTGCCTCAAACGCATTGTGACAACTCGCTACCAACTCTAAAAACGGTACTTGACGTATGTTGTCTTCCAAAAGTTCAAGAGCTAGGGGTTCATCATCTACTGCTATGCAACGTAGCTTCGCCATATTGTCAATTTGGTTTTAGTTTAACAGCCAAACCTCACAGGTTTGGGTCGAGTTATGAAGTTATTTCAATTTAAGCTCTAAATCTGTTACAAACATAGCGTTATCTTTTGAAATTTGTAACGTATGATTTTCTGGATAAAGTAACTCCAAACGCCGTTTCACATTTGCTAGGCCAATGCCCGAACTATTATCTTTCGCTTCAGCGAAGTCTGCATTATAGCGATTATGAACTTTAAACCGAATCTTATTATCGCTTGCTAAAAGCATAACTTCGATAAAAGGCTCGCGTATCAGCCCCGTACCGTGTTTAAAGGCATTCTCCACAAAAGGAATCAACAACATGGGCTCAAGTGCCAGCGAATTGAGCGATGTATCAAACACCATGTCTACTTTTACTTTATTACCAAACCGTAGTTGCTGTAGCTCTACATAACTCTTTAAGTAATTTATTTCTTTGTCCAATGGTATTTTAGAATCGTCCGACTCGTATAACATATAGCGCAGCAAATCCGACATCTTCACAATCATTGGTTCTAACAAATCAGATTTTTTGCGTGCCAAAGCCGCCAAGCTGTTCATTAGATTAAACATAAAATGAGGACTAATTTGCGAACGTAAAAACGAAAGCTCAGATTGAAGACGAACCTTTTCTTGTTCATTTTGCAAACGGTGTTCTCGCTGATAGTCTCCCAGCAGTCGAAAGCAAGTACTAATACCAAAGGATGAGATTAACGAATAAAAAGTGGTATAGCTAAACCACGTTTGAGGGGGTATTCCCCACATCCAGTACCGAAAAAAATACGTAATCGTAAGCACTAATACCAATGCCAGTACAATCGCCAAAACATATACCCCCAATCCTCTTTTTTTAAAAAGGCGGGGTAAAAGAATTTCTGAATTTGTGTAAAATAATAAGACCGAAAAGAATTGGCTAAAATAAAAAATAGTCTGCCAAATACGGTCTTTTTCCGCCTGAGATAACTTCAATTGTGCACTTGTCAGCGTACTAGCCTGTTGTTGCGACTGGATCAGTAAAAAAGGCAAAAAGATAAAACAGGCCCAGAAAAAAATATGAGTAACCACCACCAATACCTGTCGCCAACGGATTTGTTTAGTGGATGAAGGCAATGGTAACGAAATAGTTGAAGTAGAAGTCATGATAGTTCTAGTAAATAGTACTTTATATCTTTTTGAAAATTACTAATCAGTAGCAATAAATGCCAGATGAAGCGACGTTTAGGGTAAATGATTAGACGAAATTGGGGCATACTGCCACCTATTCAATCTTTTTGTCACTTTATTCGATGTATTCAGTTTTGGTTGATAATCATTCCCATTATTTCGATAGGTTTTTCAATGGTAGAAAGACTAATAAACGTCATTTTAGAATCATAGTTAGCTACTTTCACTCCCCCCCACTTTATGAAACGAATCATACTACGTTGGTGCCTCCTCTTACCTATTGGTGTAGTTGCACAAAAGAACAAGGCCATCACAATTCCCCAGCAAGATACTCAACTTTGGTACGATAAACCTGCTGACATTTGGACGGAGGCTCTTCCTCTTGGCAACAGCTACATGGGGGCTATGGTTTATGGAGGTATCACCAAAGAACACCTTCAACTTAATGAATCGACCCTTTATTCGGGCGACCCCAAGGGAACATTCAAAAATATTAATGTCAGAAAGCACTTTCGGGCTGTTGACTCCCTCCTTCGACATGGGCATTATTTAGAAGCACAAAACCTTATTCACAAAGAATGGCTTGGCCGAAATCACCAAAGTTACCAACCGATGGGTGATTTGTGGTTTGAGTTTGAGCACCCACGTACGCCTACGCAGTATCGAAGAGGATTAAATCTTGAAAATGCGATTTCGGATGTAGAGTACAAAATAGGCTCAACCACCTTTCGGCGGGAGTATTTTATGAGTTATCCTGACCACGTGCTGGTAGTAAAATTAACTGCCAAAGGAGGAACCTCCCTCAATGGGAAGGTTTATTTTTCGACACCCCATAAACCTCTAGCCAACTATAAATCTGAAAATCAGCAGCTTATTTTGACAGCCAAAGCTCCTGGTTTTTTGACTCGGAGAACCTTAGCTCAAATCCAAAAAGAAGGTGACCAATACAAATACCCCGAACTCTTCGACAAAGACAACCGTCTGCTCCCTCATGCCCAGCAAATCATGTACGGAAAAGATGCAGGAGGACTTGGAATGGCGTTTGATACTCGATTAAAAATTCTTAAAAACGACGGAAAAGTAACTTTTGGGACTGACCATCTGAAGCTACAAAACGCAACTGAAGTTATCTTGCTTGTCAGTTGTGCCACTAGCTTCAACGGTTTCGACAAAAGCCCCGCAACTGAAGGTAAAGATGCCTCAAGATGGGCAGCAACTTATTTACAAAAAGCTTCTTTGTCTACCTATGAAAAGCTAAAACAACGGCATATTGTCGATTATCAAACTCTATTTCAGCGGGTTAAAATCCAAATTGAAACACCCACTGCTCAATCAGCCCTACCAACCGAGCAGCGAGTGTTAAAATTTTCGAATGGTCAAGACCCCTCTCTAGCTAATTTATATTTTCAATTTGGGCGTTATTTAATGATTGCAGGTTCACGCCCAGGTGGACAGCCCCTTAATTTACAAGGCATTTGGAATGACCAAATGATTCCATCCTGGAACGGCGGATATACTACCAACATTAACGCCCAAATGAATTATTGGCCTTCTGAACTCACCAATTTATCGGAGTGTCAAGAACCTTTTTTTAGGGCCGTGAAAGAATGGGCCATCAACGGTGCCCACACCGCCAAAGATATGTACGGTAACCAAGGGTGGGTTGGCCACCACAACATGGACATTTGGCGACATTCCGAACCCATCGACGTCTGTAATTGCTCATTTTGGCCCATGGCTGCGGGTTGGATGGTAAGTCATTTTTGGGAACATTATCTCTTTACAGGAAATACCCAATTCCTCAGAAATGAAGTATTTCCACTACTCAAAGGCGCCGTTTTGTTCTACAAAGATTGGTTAGTAACAAACCCGCAGGGGTATTTGGTGACTCCCGTGGGGATGTCTCCCGAGCATAATTTTTTATACAGTGAGAAACAGATGGCAACCTTTAGTCAAGGTCCAACGATGGACATGGCCATTGTGCGGGAATCATTTGCACGCTACCTCGAAGCAACGCGTATTTTGGAAATTCAAGAACCTTTAGTGACTGAAATTACGGATAAAATGCGTCGGCTTTTGCCCTATCAAATAGGAAAATACGGTCAGTTGCAAGAATGGTCTATTGATTTTGATGACAGTGAAAAAGAACACCGTCACATATCTCATTTGTACGGTTTTCACCCAAGCAACCAAATTAACGCCCACAGCAACCCTGAACTGACAGCCGCCGTAGCAAAAAGCATGGAGCGCCGTGGTGACCAAGCAACGGGCTGGTCGATGGGCTGGAAACTCAACGTACAAGCTCGACTACAAAACAGCGAAAAAGCGTACACCCTTCTCACCAATTTACTGAGTTTGCTGAAAGAAAACGACCGCCAAAACTTCAATGGTCACACCTATCCCAATCTGTTCGATGCCCACCCTCCTTTTCAAATTGACGGCAACTTTGGAGCAACGGCTGGAATCGCCGAAATGCTGGTACAAAGCCATGCAGGAGAGATTCATCTACTTCCAACTTTACCCAAGGCTTGGCAATCAGGGAAAATCAAAGGACTAAAAGCTCGCGGTGGTTTTTTGATTGACTTGGAGTGGAACAATGGAAAACTTACTTCGGCCACTATTACATCAACAATTGGGGGAGTTTGCCGCGTCAGAACATCAGATAAAATGACACTTTCGACAGCCTCCTCCTACGTAGCAAGTAGCCCAAACCCTAACCCTCTTTTCAATTTTATCAACCCAGGGAAACCATTGATTCAGAAACCCAATGCGCTGAGTAATTTGGCGTCATTAGCAGGGTATACTCAAGAATTTTCCACCGAAAAAGGCAAAACTTACACTCTGCATTGAAATTTTTTTAACTATTTCGAAGCGCTACCTCGGGCGAGGTAACGCTTCGTTTTTGGCCAAATTTGCTAAAATAGTATTACTCTAGGGCAATGATTCAGAGAAAACAAAGTGAAAAGATAAGTACGTTTGTAAAAACTTAAATCCATTCTTTCCATGCCTCCTTTTCTAACTAACAAGTCTAAAATAACTTCGTATTTTACTTTATTTCTGCTAATTATCTCTCAACTTCCCTCGATTAGCCAAGGGACATTGGAAGATTATCGTCGTTCGGAAACGCTTAAAAATAAGCTCAAAGACAAAGTGTATAATGCCCCCAACCAAGTCAATTGGTCGAAGTCGGGTAAAATTGCGTGGTACACCATTCAAACGCCAAGAGGAAAAGAATTTATTTCGGTTTTTCCGCAGACGAAAACCCGCCAAGTGGCTTTTAACCACGAATCATTAGCCGAACAACTCAACCGACTTGCCAAAACGACGGCAAAGCCTTTTAATTTACCTTTCAATTTTATCAATTTTGTCAAAGAAGACCAAGAAATTGAATTTAGTACCGAAGGGTTCGTCTGGACGTACGCATTGGCCACCAATAGTTTACACAAAAAAGAACCTATTCGCAATGAACCACAGCGGTATTGGGCAGCGGCACAAAGTGACCAACCCGATAAACCTATCTTTTCGCCTGATAGTTTGTGGACTTGCTATGTAAAAAACTTCAATGTGTATATTCGGTCCGTTAAAACCAACAAAGAACTGCAACTTTCTTTCGATGGTGCCGAGGGTGAATATTACTCAGGGTTCGTACAATGGGCACCCGATTCTAAAAAGTTGGTCGCCAATAAGATTCGTCCCAACCAAAAACACCTCATTTATTTCGTTCGCTCTTCGCCCGAAGACCAGCTCCAAC
Source organism: Runella sp. (assembly GCA_023254175.1). Lineage (GTDB taxonomy): Bacteria > Bacteroidota > Bacteroidia > Cytophagales > Spirosomataceae > Runella. The sequence continues at coordinate 34,113 of JALQYJ010000106.1, forward strand.
CCAAACTAGAAAGCCGCGAATACCTCAAACCAGGGGATGCGTTACCAATTCGGCAACCGCACCTTTTCCTGATTGAGGAACAAAAAAATATTCCAATTGATGATGCTTTATTCAACCAACAATACAGCTTGTCGCGCATGGATTGGAGAAAAGACAGCCGTGCTTTTACGTTTGAATACAACCAACGCGGCCACCAAATCTACCGTGTGTTGGAAGTCAGTGCTTCTAATGGCGCCATTCGCCCGCTGATTGAGGAACAAAGTAAAACGTTCATTGATTACAGTGGCAAAAGATATCGGTATGATGTAAGCGACGGAAAAGAAATCATTTGGGCGTCTGAACGAGACGGCTGGAACCACCTTTATTTGTACGATGGGCTGACAGGGAAAATAAAAAAACAAATTACTAAAGGCGAGTGGGTTGTGCGGAATGTAGTGAATATCAACGAAGAAAAACGAACGATTATTTTTGCCGCCAGTGGCATTATTCCTCAACAAGACCCTTATTTTATACACTATTATAGAATCAATTTTGATGGCACGGGCCTTACGCCACTCACCACCGAAAATGCCAACCATACAGGAGCTTTTTCTCCAGATAACCCTTTCTTTATAGATACCTATTCACGCGTTGATTTTCCACCTGTTACCGTTTTACGTTCAGTAACCGACGGCAGTATAATGATGGAACTTGAAAAGGCTGATATTTCGGAATGGACAAAAGCCAGCTGGAAAGCGCCAGAAGTATTTACGGCCAAAGCACGTGATGGTAAAACTGATATTTGGGGAATCATCATCCGTCCCACCAGTTTTGACCCCAACAAAAAATACCCCGTTATTGAGAATATTTACGCAGGGCCTCACAGTTCGTTTACGCCAAAATCATTTATGGCCAATAACCGTTCTATGTTCGAATTGGCCGAACTTGGGTTCATTGTGGTTCAATTAGACGGCATGGGGACGTCGAATCGTTCAAAGGCATTTCACGATGTTTGTTGGAAAAATCTGAAAGATGCTGGTTTTCCCGACCGTATTTTGTGGATGCAAGAAGTAGCACGTAAATACCCTTCATTTGATATAAGTCGGGTCGGCATTTACGGAACCTCGGCGGGTGGGCAAAGTTCAACGGGAGGTTTGTTGTTTTATCCTGATTTTTACAAAGTTGCCGTTTCGTCTTGTGGCTGTCATGACAACCGTATGGATAAAATTTGGTGGAACGAACAATGGATGGGCTACCCGATTGGCTCCCACTACGAAGAATGTTCAAACGTAACCAATGCCCACAAATTACAAGGGAAGTTGATGCTTATTTTGGGCGAAGTTGATGACAACGTTGATCCTGCCTCTACCATGCAGCTAGTAAATGCACTTATTAAGGCCAACAAAGACTTTGATTTTTTGATGGTTCCCAACATGGGGCACTCCACGGGAGGCGACTACGGCGAACGTAAGCGTCGTGATTTCTTTGTTCGTCATCTTTATCATACCGAACCACCTTCTTGGACGATTTCTCTGACCGAAGAAACAAAATAAAATAAGTGTCGAGTGGAGAGCGCAAAATGCCGAATAAAAAGCCAGTTCTGCACTCTCCACTCGGCATTAAAATAGCGATTTAATCCGTCGAATTACCTGCTCTAAAGTAGTTCGGGGACAAGCAAAATTTAGGCGAATAAACCCTTCACCGTCAAATTGAATACCGTCAGAAACACCTACCCCCACTTCCTCTAGTTTTTGGGCAAAGTTTTCAATTCCCGTCTCACGAGTGTCAATCCAAGCCAAATAGGTAGCCTCCAACGGCATCATTTTCATTCCCTTTAGTTGGTTTACTTCATTAAGCAAAAATTGGTGATTTTGGCGAAGATACACCAAAAGTTCCTCGTGCCACACCGCTCCATCGCGATAGGCTGCCAACGCCGCTTCGTACGAATAAGCCGAAAGCATGGGCATCAGTCCAGCTTTGGTTTTCAGGAAATTTGTTCTTAATTCATCATTTGGAATAATTGCCATTGAGCAACCCAATCCTGCAATGTTAAAGGTTTTACTGGGAGCCAAAAGTGTAATGGTCGATTGTTCAGCTTCGGGGCTTAAAGTGGCAATCGAAACGTGCTTTTTGGTTGTATCAAGGATTAAATCGCAGTGAATTTCGTCCGAACAAATGATAATCGAATGTTTCAGGCAAATTTGAAGCAATTTTTCTTGTTCCTCTTTGGTGAAAACTGTCCCTCCAGGATTATGAGGATTACAAAGCAAAAATAACTTCGTTTGGGGGGTAATAGATGCCTCTAACGCATCAAAATCAATCGTCCAACGGTTATTTTCGAACAGAAGAGGCACTTTTTGCAGTAAACGGCCCGCCGCGCGGGTTTCCAACATAAAAGGGTGGTACACAGGAGTCGTCATCATTATGGCTTCTTCCTCTTTTGCCACCGTTCGAATCGACAAGCCAATGCCTGGTACTAAGCCTGGAAGCCAGACAATCCACTCTTTTTTCACGTCCCATCCATGACGAGTACGTAAACGCTCCATTACCACCTCATTGAGTTCGTCTGGGCAACCCGAATATCCAAAAATGCCATGCTCGGTTACTTTCTGAAGAGCCTTCAAAATAGGCGGAGCTGCTTTAAAATCCATGTCGGCAACCCAAACAGGGATTACATTTGCATCGCTATATTTATCCCACTTATAACTATTGGTATTCCGTCGGTCGATGACTTGGTCAAAAATGCTCATTTATACTTGTAATTGGTTGTTAGTTTGTCTTTGTTACGCGTTTAGTGCGTAGGTTTATCTTGGGCGGGTGCCGAAGCATGGTAATCATGTCGAATCATTTCGGCGTATTTGTCCATCAGTTCCATGACACGTACACGGTTCTCAGATTGTACAATCAAGCCAAGGTGGTATTCTTCATGCATTCTCCAAACGATTTCGGGGTCGTTAAAAGGGCTCAAATCGGGCCACTGTTGGCGTGCCAGTGAAATGACAATACCTGTATAGAGATTTTGAACTTCTGGCAAAACATAATCTATTTGTAAGGCTTTGGCGTGCTCAATATTAGCCCATTCTTTCCATAAATTAATGCCTGAAGAGAAATCTACCATTTCGGCCAAATGAGCACCTCCCACTCGTGAGGCTGTTTCTAAAAAATAAAACTCACCATCTTCATAACACTTAATCACCTCCGTATGCGACGCACTGTAATTCATTTGGAAGGCTTTTAGTACCTGTTCATTTACTTTTTTAAGTGCTTTCGCGTCTTTGCTTCCAAACTCTACCGTCACCGAACGAAAAATACCGCCACCGTGTGCCACTTCAAAGGGGGTGTTCAAATACTGACTACTGCGTTCAAAAATGACTTTTTTATCAAGGGTCAGCGCATCCACGTGGTACACATCGCCAGGTTTAAATTGCTCAATCAAAAACATGTGGCGTTCTTCGCCCAAGCTGTGAATGGTGTTCCAAGCTTCGTCAAAACTATGTACTTTTTTAATTCCCGCCGCTGAGGCTTCGGCGCGGGGCTTAATCACCCACGGCGCTTGGGTCGAGCGAAGGTACTCAGTAATTTCGACGTCGTTAAATAATCCTATAAAAGCTGGCACTTTAATTCCTGCATCACGAGCCTGTACCCGCATGGCCAATTTATCTCGAAAGTATCGTGCCGTAGTTTGTCCCATTCCAGGAATTCGAAAATGTTCACGTAAGATGGCTGCTTTCTCAACGTCAAAGTCATCAAGAGCTACTACTCGATCAATCTTTCGAGTACGCATCACATAGGCCATCCCTTTAATCATATTATCAAAATTGGAAAGTGTATTTGAATCATCTTCCAAGTAAAACAACTCGTCAATTGACTCGTAAGGCCATTCCTTCCCTTCGGTTCGCCGAGCCGTAAGGAGGTACACCGTGTTGCCTGCCTCTTTACACGCACGTAGAAAGTCACCGCCTTTGAAGTAACACGTAATACATAAAAACGTTAAACTCATGGGTAGTTAAGGTTTAAAGGTCAATAGAAGTGTAAGCTTATTTCTTTTAGGTTTTCACAGATTGAATTTTACTCTCACCCCAGAAAGCATTAGTATTGTGGTGACTTTCCAAACATACAAACTATCAAACTTTCAAACAAACACCACCTGTGAATTTCCCCATTTTCATTGCCCGTCGAATCCGAGAACCCCAACAAGCCACATTTTCTGCTACTGTGTCGCGCGTTGGAGTAGCTACTATCGCCCTAGGAATCGCCGTTGGAATTGTAGCATTGGCCGTGTTATTTGGCTTTAAGGGAGCTATCTACCAAAAAGTATTCTTGTTTGGTTCGCACCTTCAAGTCAGCAAGCTATCCCTCAATCAATCATACGAAAGTGCTCCCCTTCCCTTTCATAGCCGCCCTTATGACCAGTGGCAGCAAGTCAAAGGTTTACGGCATCGACAAGCGGTGGCTCACAAAGCGGGTATTTTAAAAACACCCGATGAACTTCAAGGGGCTGTCATAAAAGGGGTGGGACTCGATTACGATTGGAAACTACTCTCAGAAAACCTTGTAGAAGGTCGTATCATTCAATTTTTAGACACTACTTATGCCAACGAAATCATCATTAGTCGCGTAATTTCTAAAAAATTAAACCTCAAATTGAATGATGACGTATTGATGTATTTTATTCAAAACCCTCCTCGCGTTCGAAAATTGAAGGTTGTGGGAATTTATGAAACCAATTTAGAAGAATTTGACAATCAACTGGTTTTGGGGGACATTGGACTTGTGCAACGATTGAATGGCTGGGGTCCCGATTCGGTGGGTTCGTATGAGTATTTTGTTAAAGATTTTACACAACTTGAACCAACTGCAAAAGAATTATACGCACAACTTCCCTCATACATGCGGTTAGAACGAGTAACCGACAAATACCAACCCCTCTTTGAATGGCTCCAACTACTTGACCAAAACACCATGGTTTTATTGATTCTCGTCTTCTTTGTGACTTGCTTCAATATTGCCTCAGTTTTGTTAGTAATGATGATGGAACGCACACCCATGGTAGGACTTTTAAAAACACTGGGAAGCCCCAATACCCAAATACGTCGTATCTTTTTTTACGTTGGGCTACAATTGGCTTTAAAAGGATTAGTGGTCGGTAATTTAATTGGCTTAGGTATATGTTGGCTCCAATTTAAGTTTCATCTCATTCCATTAGACCCCGTCAATTACTTTATAAATACTGTTCCAATCGAATTTGACTGGATTTCATTCTTGTTGCTAAACGTAGGAATTTTAAGCCTAATTACTGTAATTTTACTAATTCCTACACTTATCATAAGTCGTATTCGACCAGTACAAGCATTGATGTTTAAGAAATAATTCATCATCTTGGACGGGTTCGTACAACTGTTTGCTGGCCACTTCAATTTTATTGGTACCACATTAAAAAAGTCCCTGCTCTTTCGAGCAGGGACTTTTTTAATTACTTGCTAACCATGATTTCTTAGAAGAATTTAGCACGGTTATCAACCACTTTTGAATTTTCGCGAATCGCCTCGTTCAACAAATAACTTGCTTGTAGGTTTTTCGATTGCAAATTTGCTTTGTACATTGAGTAATCAGCAATGGCTGGAGCAGGAGTGTCAGAGATTTTTTCCATGATAAACACTCCGTTCTCACCTGTGAATACTTTTGATTTTTTACCAGCTTTCAATCCAAAACCTTTTCCTAGGGCAATTGGGTCAAGACCTGCGCTAGTCAAGAAACCAGTTGCTAATGAAATTTCATTGGCATTTTCAACCAAAGCACCTGCACCATACTTTTGAGCAATTGCCTCGAGCGTTGCCCCTTGAATACCGCTCAATTTTTTCGTGATTTGTTCTGCTTTAACTTCGTTACGAACTTTCAGAGTCAGTGCATCACGGAAATCATCGATTGAAGGACTATCTTTTGAAGATTTACCAGTTACGATAGCAACAACGTATTGTTCATCCGTTTCAAATACCGTCGATACTTGCTCTATTTTGGTATCATCATTAAAAGCCCAACGAACAATCTCACGTGCATTTTGAATCGTATTGATATTACTTGCCGACTCAGGAATACGGTTAGCTGTTTGAACAAGCAGGTTTTTGTCTTTTTTCACGTTTTCATCAAAAGTCGCTTTCGACTTAGACTCTATCGAGAATTGGTCAGCTTTTGCATAAATCGCGTCGCGTGTGCTTTGGCTTGGAGTCATTGTTTTTCCAATCGCTGCAATCTTGTAAAGGATATTTGTTTTAGGCTCCGTTACTTTAATGATATGAAAACCAAAATCAGATTCGATAATACGGCCAATCAAACCTATGCCACTCATTGCAAATACGGCATCATTAAACGGCTTCACCATAACTCCCTCGCGAAAGAAACCTAAATCTCCACCACGCTGAGCCGAGCCTGGGTCAGTACTATTTGCTGTGGCCAATTCTTCAAAATTAGCACCATCTTGCAATTGTTTTAACAAGTCAGCTGCTTTTGTACGAGCTTCTGCTTTCGCCGAATCGCTTGTTCCTTCTGTACGAATCAAGATGTGACTAGCACGAATCGTGTAAGATGTGTCAATTTTAGTCCCACCATACTTATAGATAAAATACGTATTCCCTTCGCGATATGGCCCATTCACACTACCAGGAATGAATGATTTTACAGCCGCCTTCAACTGGTCAGTCATGTCTGAATATGACCAATAAAGCTTAGTAGGAACATCTGAATTAATGCCTGCATAGGTTGAATCGCTAGTTGCTGTTGCCAACCCACGAGCCAATTCTTTGATTTTATTGTACATTTCCACGCTATCCTCTTTGGTTGGAATAATTGGGAAAGTTACGTATTGAATTGTACGTGAATCAAAGCCTTTGTATTCGTCTTTGTGTTTTGCCAAATAATCTTGCAATTGCGAATCTGTTACTTTGATAGTTGTATCAACCACCGAATAAAAAGGTACATACAAATAACGGAGAGATGCTTTCGCCGTTTGAGCTTGATATTCTTTCTCAGCTTCGGCACGTGTTACGTAGCTACCCAAACGAAGCAAGTTTTCATACTTCTGGCGAAGACGATCTTGCGCTAAGCTTTTCTCAAAATTTTCCCAAGCTTGCTGTTGCTCCACTGGCAAATTCTTAAGGTTTTTGAGGTAGCTAATAACCTGTGTTTTATCGAATACTCCTGTTTGAGGATTAGTAAACGACTGTTGCACAGCAGGGCTTACGTTGTTTCCCTGTACCATGTCAACTAATTCGTCGCTGCTTACTTTAAGTCCTAAAGCATCGAATTCTTTTTTGTAAGCGTAGTCGATGATGTACTGGTTCCAAACCTGCTCGCGAAGGCTTTGTTGTTCTGCTTCAGAAGCAGCGCGGCCGCTTTGAGCTTCAAACGCCTGACGAGCTTGGTCTAACTTGAGTTGGAAATCCTTGTAACTAATGGTTTCACCTGCAATTTCCCCCACATTTGGGTTGTTCCCAAATAATGCTTGTGAGCCTAAGATGTCACCTCCGACAATAAATAGAATCAAACTGGCGGCAATAACCACTACCGCAATACCTGATCGCTCCCTGATTTTGTTGATTAACGCCATAGTTGCTTGCGCGTTATTAAGTTTAAAGTTAATAGTTTAATTTAATGCTCTAAGGAAAAGAAAGGGTTTCCAAAAATTGACCCGCAAAATAACATCATTTACTGGTACATTCCAACATTGATTGATTCTTTGTCAATTTCGTACCAATGTTTTTGTTTCATTTAAGGTAAAACAAGCAACCTTGCTGAATATCTACCTGATTTATTCAACGACCAACTTCGGTAGTTTCACCTACTTGCCCATTTCTAATCGCACGTATTTCGAGTTTGTACCAACCTCCATCCATCCATCCGCCGTTATTTCACCCGAATAAATGCCCCCTACTAGCGCACTTTCTAACACCTGTCAACCCGTTGGGGTACCTTGTCCAGCAGGAAAACTAACAGTTACTTGAGAGAGTGCGGGGAGACTAAGACAAAAAAAAGGCCCAGCTTACGTATTTAAGGCTCAAACTCCAAACAACTACATTAAAGTAGAGCTTTGGCATTCGGTGGTGAATAGGTTACTACTTAAAAAGCCGCAAAATTATATATTTAACGCGTCAAGGCCAAACCGACAAATAAATCAACTCTCAATTTAATGGTATTTCAATGTTTTTTGTGTACTTGTTAACTTCTTGATTTAGCTTTATTTACAATTTGAGGCTGAATTTTCTGTTTGAATTGACCGTGGCTCTTACTAACTTGCAGCCATGGCAGACAATTTTGTAGTTTCGGCGCGTAAATATCGCCCCATTACTTTTGACACGGTTGTTGGGCAGTCTCACATTACGACTACCCTCAAAAACGCCATTCGTACCAATCACCTCGCTCAGGCGTTTTTGTTTTGTGGTCCACGTGGTGTAGGAAAGACTACCAATGCCCGCATTTTGGCAAAAACTATCAATTGCCAAAGCCTCACCGACGAAGTAGAGCCTTGTGGAGAATGTGAAAGTTGTGTCGCTTTCCAAAACAATGCTTCTTTCAACGTTCACGAACTCGATGCTGCCTCCAACAACTCGGTGGATGACATTCGGAATCTGATTGACCAAGTACGCTACCCTCCCCAAACGGGTAAGTATAAAATTTATATTATTGACGAGGTTCACATGCTTTCGTCGTCGGCTTTCAATGCTTTTCTAAAAACGTTGGAAGAACCACCAAGCTACGCTATTTTTATCTTGGCTACGACTGAAAAGCACAAAATTTTGCCAACGATTTTATCACGTTGTCAAATTTTTGATTTTAATCGTATCCAACCGCGTGACATTGCTGACCATCTTGAGCACATTGCCACTAAGGAGGGAATTTCGACCGAAAGAGAAGCCCTCGAACTCATCGCTCAAAAAGCAGACGGCGGGCTTCGAGATGCCCTTTCGATGTTCGATTTAAACGTTACTTTTTCTACCGATAATACAGTACGGTACAGAGACGTTCTCGAAAATTTACATATCCTCGATTACGATTATTATTTCCGATTGACCGATGCGCTTCTTTCTAGCGATATAACCCAAACCCTTTTAATTTTTAATGAGATTATCAAAAAAGGATTTGATGGGCATTTGTTTGTAGTCGGAATGTTAGAGCATTTTAGGAATCTCCTTGTTGCCAAAGACCCCGCAACTGTGCAATTGTTGGAAGTGTCAGAAACGGCCAAAAACAAGTACCTCGACCAATCGTCTCGGGCATCCGTTTCGTTCTTACTTTCTGCATTGAGTGTTGGCAGTCAGTGCGATATAAATTATAAAGCAGCCAAACAACAGCGACTACACGTGGAAATATGCCTGATGAAACTGGCAAAAATTCCCGAAGTCCTCGATTTGAATACGCTTACGAGCGACGAAAAAAAAAAGCCTAGTGTAACCGAAAATAGCCAAGGAGCACCCTACTCTAGTACTACATCTAAGAGTCCTAGTGTAAAAGCAGAAGTACCATTACCTTCACCCCAAAATGGCTTACCAGCCGCATTGGGAAAACTACGCTCAACCATTAATTTAACGGCGCAGCCTCAGCCTGTTTCTGATGTAAAACCCACCTCCGTACAAGCGCCCGTTCCCCCTGCTTTACCTGCGGAAACACCTACTGTGTGGGAAGATAAACCCTTCACTTATGAAGAACTTAAACGTGCGTGGGATGCTTTTGCCCAACTTCGTCAAGAAAATGGGGGAACCGTAAGTGAACAGATTATGCTCAATCGCGAATTCAAAATTGATGGAACCGAAATTGAGCTTTTATTAGATAACTTACACCAAAACATCCTCCTTAATGAAGTAAAGCCTGAATTGCTAGGGTACTTGCGCCGCCAACTCAAAAACCACCAAATTCAGATTAATCACCGAATTGCCCCCAATGAGGTGAAACGTAACCCCTACACCCAGCTCGAAAAATTCAACGCATTAGCGGATAAAAACCCTTCTCTTCTCGAACTCCAACGCTTACTGGGCTTGGATGTTGATTTTTAGACTTTCTACCCTCCATTTTCTTATTGGTAATTTTTCTTCAATTTGACCTTTTATGGAGTATATTTTCAAATTTCCTGCATATTGTAGTTAAATAAAACATTTCCAACCTCCCAAACCTTCACATTTTATGTTTACGCGTCGTGATTTCCTCAAAGCCACTACCATCGGTGGGGCTTCTTCTTTGATTTCGGCAAATCCGCTCATTGCTGCAACAAGTCCCAAAAAAGACAAATTGGGAATTGCCTTAGTCGGCCTCGGTTATTATAGCACCGATTTACTTGCCCCTGCCCTCCAACTTACCAAAAACTGCGAACTGATGGGTATCGTCACAGGAACTGCCTCTAAGGCAGAAACGTGGCAAAAGAAATTTAATTTAAAAGACAAAAATATTTACAACTATCAGAATTTTGACCAAATCGCCAACAATCCTGATATCGACGTCGTCTATGTGGTACTACCTCCAAGTATGCACCGTGAATTTGTGGTTAGGGCTGCCAAGGCAGGAAAACAAGTTTTTTGTGAAAAACCTATGGCGCCCAGCGTAGCAGATTGTGAAGCAATGATTAAAGCCTGTGCCGATAACAAAGTAAAACTTGCGATCGGATACCGCTGTCAGCACGACCCAAACACGCAAGCCTTTATGAAGTTTGCCAAAGAAAAAACGTTCGGTAAAGTACGTATGGTGACGTGTGGCGCTGGATATTTTGATGCCCGAACAACCCACTGGAAACAAAACAAAGCTTTGGGGGGAGGTGTAATGGGTGACATGGGGGTGTATGCCATTCAAGGTGCACGCTTAGCTGTAGGCGAAGAGCCAACGTCGGTTTCGGCTCAATTCCATACAACCCGCCCAGATATTTACAAAGAAGTTGAAGAGACAGCAACATTCCAATTGGAGTTCCCAAGTGGTGCATTGGCCGCCTGTCATACAAGCTTTGGCATCAATATGAATTATTTGCAAGCCAATTGCGAAAAGGGTTGGTTTAAAATGGAGCCGTTTTCAAGTTACACTGGCAACAAAGGAAGCAGCCCGCTTGGGCCAATTGATTTCCCATTACAAAGCCAACAAGCCAAGCAATTAGACGATGATACTGATGCTTTAATGAAAGGGCTTCCTCTCATTGCGCCTGGCGAAGAAGGACTACGTGACATTCGCATTGTTGAGGCCGTTTATAAGTCGGTGGCAAATGGCGGAAAGAAAATAACCATTTAATTTTTTCTCACAGAAAAGCACATATTTAGACTCACACAGATAGGTACAGAACTTATCTGTGTGAGTCTGTGGGTTGTTAAATCTGTGAGATATTATATGAAGAATTAATCAGCCACCTTTCCAAGCAAATTCACTCCCACCAACAAAAAGAGAACTCCAACTAAAAATGGAACAATCGTTTCCCATTTTGTAAGAGTAAAGCCTATAACAGCCTTGTCGGACATAAAAGCGATGCAGGCAAAAAGAATAAAAATAACGCCAATTCCAGTTAATATACTTCCAAAAGTACGTTTCATAAGTGCACGAGGATTTATTTTGACTGCAAAACTATCAAAAATCTCTACATTGCTTACTTAATCTTCGGGACGGCTTTTTAAGCCATCTTGATGAACAAGGTACTCTGACAAGTAATAATACCGATGAAAAAGCCATACCCCTCCCCCTAAACAACTTACCGCTAACAAATATACGGGGAGCCTAAACATAATCAGAAAAAAACCAACAAAAAAGGTATAAAAACACTGGCGAAGTAGTAAATCCATGGTATAATGATATTGTAAGAACCTACCATACAAAAGACTTAATATCCCCATAAGCAGCAGCCACCATACAAAAACATAGTCCCATTCAATTTCTTGGGGTAAATACCGAAAGAGGAATAATGTTTCAGGAAGTAATAAAACAATAAAAAAAAGTCCATATTGCCCAAAACGCTTACCTAATGGCAAGGGCAAGTTTCGTAACAAAGGCAACTGTAAATGTTCAAATTCATACATGTGCAGAACTATTACCGAATGAACTAACCCAATGGTGAGAGCAGCGAGCGAGAATAAACGCTCATCATAACGATCTGTAGGATATATTCTACAAACCGCTACAATCAGGATACATGTAAAACCTTTTGTTAAAAATAATAAAACAGGGTTTTCAGAAAACAAGTAAAGTACAAAATAGAACCACTGTGGCTTGGTAAAACGTCTGTTAAAATAGGTAGTTATTATGCTTATTCGAGTATCGGGATTGGGGCGATGAAGACGATATTCGTACGCTGCCACCCCTACCAAAGGAACACAAAAAAGATACAAAATTGTGGCTATAACAGAACCTTTTTCACCTGTCCACCAACCGTAGTAACTTACAAAAATGACGTACAAAGCTACTGGCAACCACAACATCCACTGCACATATAGCCACGATACCCACCGCTGAGGTTTGGGAATCAGCAACAGTTGAAACAGAAAACTATGGGAATTCCATAACATTCGTTGGCGAACAAAATAGACGGTTTTTAGATGGTACAATCCAAAAAGAAGCCCCATTAACACCAGCAAAAAAGGAGAAGCGAAAACATATGAAGCAAGCGCTATGTGGTCTTCGGGCCGAAGAATACCAAAAGCAAACATGGCCACCAGAAACAAAAAACCTGTATTGAGACGATAATATTCAGTTACGAAGGTTTTGCGGAGAATGTTGAGTATGGCAAGCATTACTTACTGATATTTTCGCCATTAGGTAGCGGAAGTTCTTTGATTTTTTTATCTTTTACTTCAAACAAATGCTTAATTGGCAACGCTTCAAACCGAAAATCTTGGTGCGAGGATAATAAAAACGTCACGCCTTCTGTATGTTTTTTTTGCACCAATTCGTACACTTTCTGTACAGTAGCATCGTCAATTGTAATAAGAGGCTCATCCAGAATAATAACTTTTGGCCGTCCTAAAAATGCGATTATTAAAGAAGTTTTTTTCAACATTCCACTTGAATATGTACCCGTGGGTTGGTACAAAAAGGGCTCAATTCCAAGTAAGTCAATCAATTCATCTACTTGGTTGGGAGAGGCTTGTTTTGCTTTCGCAACAAAATGAATTAAATCATTGGCCGTTAAAAACTCGGGATAATCGGGTTCGGCTTCTCCATAATTGATATCAAGGCGGTATTCAATCGCATTGGTTCGAATATCAAACTCCCCCAATTTAATTTCCCCCTCAAAAGGCAGCATTCCAGCTAGGGTTCTAAAGAAAGTCGTTTTCCCCGAACCATTGGCTCCCTTAAACCAATGAATACCCTTCTCTAAAAAGAGAGAGGGCACCTGAAGTACCAGATGCCCCCCGTAAGATTTCTGTAAGTTAGTTACTTGTATCATGCTGTTTCAGCCACTTATTTTCTGGTTTTAGCAATTGCCAAAACATGTTGGCCAATTTTCGTTCCTGCTTTATTTCCTTCATCACAGCCCGAACGATAGTGGATTCCGCCATACAAACGGCTATTGCTAGCCATCATAGCGGCTTCTCTAAACGACTTAAACGACAACACCCCGTGGCCATGTTTATATTCGGTAGAATCGGTAAAGACGATGTTATCGCCATGAACAAACGATAATACCTCTGCTGATGCTGCCGAAATGGTACTGTGACCACTCGTATATTCTGGGAAGGGGGGGGTTTGGAGGAAAGGCTGCCACTTAGGGTCAATGTCGGAATTAATAACCGTTTCAGGACGTACCTTACGACTACGGTACTTTTCTTCCCAACACCCAATAAAGCCATCCAAAAGCGCAATCGATGTTAGTAAATATCCTTCTACGCATTTTTCAAAAGGTGCTTTTTCATTACGACAAACCGTCGCATTGATTGCTAACCAGTGTCCTCCAGGGGTCATTTTTTTATTAGCAAACATCACGTGACCTACTACGTTCATTACAAACGGGTTATCATCCCAAAACCACGCAATACGCTTTTGCTCTTCGCTAAGACTTTTACCAATTTCGTACACCTCACGGGTTTCGTCCCAAAACTTGCTATCCTTATTTTTGGTCCACATGGGTGGCGGTGGCGGTGAAAACTGACGAGCAGAATCCAAAGTTAAAGAGCGAATTTTGTGCCATTCTGGTTCACAAGCATCCGCATAAGCCGGAGGCGTTGGCACCCACGTTCCAGGTTCATTTGTTACAGTAAAACGAACCCCACGGGTTTGTTTGTAATTATCTTTAGTAGAATACTTTATTACATGAGCCGCCACACTATCACCATACGCCATCGAACGTTCAATGACATCCGACGGAATACCCATGTCTTCGTATTTTTTATAGAACGTCTTTTCGTATTCATCGAAGAAGCTTGCCGAAAAAGTGAGCGTTCTGGCTACTTTCAAAAAGGCCCTTGTACTTGCTAACGGGAAACAATATTCCTGACCTGCTTCAGGTTGCAAAGGTTTATTAAAGCCATTTAACTTCCCCCCAAGCGACTCGTATTGGGGATACCCAGGCACCATAGCTTCGTAGCCAGCAAGGTTTGAATAAGCATAAATGCGGCTAGCAACGGGTGGCTTAAAAATATCATGAATAATAACTTCTGTCAACAATTCAACCGATTTATGATATAGTTCTGGTTCAGAGGCTTTTGCATTGTACTCTTCTGGCTTTGATTTGGGTTTACAAGCTCCCATCCAAACAGAAACACATGCTATCGCAACAAAGAGGATTTTCTTTTTAAGCATTGGAATCAATTTAAAGGAAAATTTAAAATAGAGTTTAATAACTTTGTAAGGATATGCAAATGTAAAAAACCCCACCATCAAAAAATTGATTTCTATCAGTTATTTTCCTTTAATCCGAACCATCACCACTCAAATTGATGTTTATAATGCAGTTAAGCGATTGTAAAATTGTAGCATTTTCAACTACGTCAAAATGACACATTCGCTAAAATTGTGCTCAGAAAATAGTTTAAATTGTTGTACATTCGAAAGTAAAAACCTATTTTTCCAAAAACTTAAACATATTAAAGCATTTGGTCGAAAAAGTAATCTCCTTGGAAAACGTGTCGCTCCTTGAATTTTTGGGCGTCGAAAACAACCACATTAGAGAAGTAGCTGCGGCCTTTCCGATGAGTAAAATCATCTCACGTGGCAATGAAATTAGGGTCATGGGTACTCCTCCCGAAATCCTTCGCATCAGCGACATCCTTGAGTCACTCATCCAACACTACCAGAAATACGGAAAAATCACGAACGAAAACGTTCGTCATTACCTTACGGCCAACGGTGGCTCTATTGCCCCCTCACATGTGCTTCAAGACGAAAAAGATGTGATTGTGTATGGTACTCGTGGTATTGTTGTTAGAGCAAAAACAGCCAATCAGCAACTGATGGTTGACAAAGCCGCCCAACATGACCTTATGTTTGCTGTAGGGCCTGCTGGAACAGGTAAAACCTATACAGCTGTCGCGCTTGCGGTTCAGGCCCTCAAGGAAAAAAAAGTCAAGAAACTCATCATCACTCGCCCCGCCGTTGAGGCAGGTGAAAACTTAGGATTTCTTCCTGGCGATTTAAAAGAAAAAATAGACCCCTATTTACGACCCATTTACGATGCGTTGGAGGATATGATTCAAACCGAAAAGTTGAAGTTTTATCTTGAAAACAATATCATTGAAATTGCCCCGTTAGCCTATATGAGGGGGCGTACTCTTAATAATGCTTTTATTTTGCTGGATGAAGCACAAAATACGACCCCTTCGCAAATGAAAATGTTTTTGACGCGAATGGGGCCCAATTCCAAGGTGATTATTACGGGAGATAAAACTCAGGTAGACCTTCCCAAAAATCAACAATCGGGATTGAGAGACGCCCTCGACACCCTCCGAAACGTCAAAGATATTGCTTTTGTGGAGTTGGATGGCCGCGACGTAATCCGTCACCGCTTGGTGAAAGATATTTTGGATGCGTACGAAAAGAAAGAAAAATAATTGTTTTCTCGTTTGATTTGACATCTATGATTCGTCATTTACGATGGATTGCCTTATTAACCTCTCTCTGGTTTGGTTTGGGAGTTTCTGAAACTTCAGCCCAGCGATGTTCGGCTGTGCAGTATGATTCCGTTTTGGCCAAACGCTATCCTTATTGGAAGCTTAAACGCCAAATGATAGAAGATTCTATCCAAACATTTTTACGAACGCCAAAGCGTTCAGCACGTACAAGTGCACTTTGTGACCTAATACGCATCCCTGTCGTTGTTCATGTGGTTCATTCCAACGCCACAGGTACTATTGGGGGAGCTGGTAATGGCAATATCTCCGACGAACAAATCAAAGAACAGATTCGAATCCTCAACGAAGATTATCGCCGTAAGTCTGGTACTCGCGGGTTTAATAATAACGCCGTTGGTACCGATACGGGCATTGAGTTTTACCTTGCCAATATTGACCCCGATGGAAAAAATACCAATGGGATTACGCGGCATTATTATTCTCAAAAAACAAATTTCGACGTCTTTAACGACGATCAGCTTTTGGCTGACATCACCACTAAAGAAAAGGAATGGCCTACCGAGCGTTATCTGAACATTTGGGTGACTCGTTTTGCCAATAATTATCTCGGAATTGCCCAATTCCCCTCTGCTACGGGCGTCAATGGAATTGACAATAGCACTGAACTTCAAATCCGTACAGATGGCGTTTTTATTGACTATCGCGTTTTTGGCATTGGGGCACCAGTTACTAGCCGCCTTTATAATTTAGGGCGAACAACTACTCATGAAGTAGGCCATTGGCTTGGCTTAATTCATACTTGGGGAGACGACACCTGTGGAAACGATTATTGTGCAGATACACCTCCCTGCGAAAATGGCAATCAGTCGTCAGTTTGTGGCCCTGTATATTCTAATTGTTCGGGCGTACGTACATTGAACATGACCGAAAATTACATGGATTATTCCCCTGATTCGTGCATGAATGTATTTACTAAGAATCAAGCCGAACGAATGATGGCGGTCATTGAAAAATCTCCTCGTCGAAATAATTTAGTAAAATATTGGTGTACACAACTTCCTTTTGGAAACCAATTGGCCATAGAAATAGCCCCAAACCCTACCAATGGTGAGGCCAAAATTAAAGTAACTCTCAAGGAAGTAAGCACCTTTACCGTAGAGTTATTTTCGCTAAGTGGCCAATTGATACAACAAAAACTATTTGAAAACTATCCGAGTTGGGAAGTTCCACTGAGTACAGTAGATACACCATCAGGAACATACTTAGTACGAGTTAAAACAAAAGACGAAACAGTCACCCAACGGCTGGTCGTGGTTCGATAACCCTAAAAAAAGTCAGGTTGAGCGCAACCTGACTTTTTTGTTTTAAACTGCCTACATAAAGCCATGAATCCACTTTTTCGCCTCACAGTAGCCTTTGCTTTAGGGATATTGACACAATCCTATTGGCCAATCTCAAACCAACTAATTTTGGCTCTTGGTGTATCTACTGTTATAGGCTGGATTACCTGCTTTTTCTATTTAAAAAACCGATATGGGCTTGGCAGTTTTACCTTTATTTCTTTTATCCTCTTGGGCATAGTAAATGTAATGATAAGCGACGCTCTACGTTCGCCAAATCACCTTTCACACGCCCCCATCGAAAGCACCACTGCTTACCGTGCACATGTAAGTACTTTTCCCGAAACTATAGCCAAAACGCATCGCGCAGTCGTTGAAGTTTCACACATTTACGTAAATGGCCAGTGGAAATCAGTCAATGGAAAAGTTCAATTATACATCAATAAAGCCGCACCTCGCCCCCAATTCGGCGCTGAATTAATTATTTTGGGTGCTCCAAAACCCATTGAGCCTCCTCTCAATCCCGAACAGTTTGATTTTCGCCAATTTCAAGCCTACAAACAAATTTATTTTCAACATTACTTACAACCATCTCAATATGTGTTGACTGGCAAATTGCTCTCCCACTGGTGGGTAAAATGGCCTTATCAAATCGGTCAGTGGAGCGATACCCGTTTAAAACAGCTTGTTCCAATAAATCGCGAATATGCCGTGGCCAAAGCCATGATTTTAGGACTTCGCAACGATATGGACCATGAATTGGTTCAAGCCTATTCAGCAGCAGGGGCTATTCACGTCTTATCAGTTTCGGGATTTCACATGGGAGTCTTTGTGGCCATTCTTGCTTTTTTACTTCAACAACTCAAAACCAGCCCAAAAGGTCGCTGGCTATACGCTGGACTCACTTTAACAATTCTCTGGTTCTATGCCATACTTACTGGCCTTTCGGCACCCGTGGTTAGGTCAGCCATTATGTTTAGCTTATTTTTACTAGCCGACCCGCTCCATCGTAAAGCGAATGGAGAAAATGCACTTTTTGGCTCGGCTTTCTTACTCCTTGCCTATGACCCTTTTTTGCTTTTTTCGGTCAGTTTTCAGTTATCGTATACAGCCCTTGGAGGCATTATTTTTGGGTATCCACTGGTTTATCAATGGTTTTCATTTAACGATTGGCTCGTTGATAAAATTTGGGCCATTACTGCCGTTGCACTCACCGCCCAACTGGCTACTTTTCCACTTACCGTTTATTATTTTCATCAATTTCCAACCTACTTCCTACTAGCGAATCCCTTGGTCGTAGCACTTTCTACGGCTATGATTCCCATTGCACTGCTTGCCATCTCACTCTCTCCATTACCCTACTTTGGAACTTTATGTGGATGGGTGCTTACTGGAATCGTCTGGTTGCTTAATCAATCTATTGTATGGATTGAAAAAATACCCTACTCTACTTTGAATTCTCTCAGTTTTTCTAAGATTGAAGTTGGTATTGTTTATGCAATTATCGGGACTTTATTACTCTTTTGGTATCAAAAAAACAGCTTTTGGCTACGCATTTGCTTTTCATTAAGTCTACTACTTGCTTTGTCCCAATCCAACTCTCTCTATAAAAACCGTACCCAAAAAACGTTAGTCGTTCACAACGTACCCAAACAAATGGTCATTAGTATTATTGAAGGTCAACATGCCACTGTTGTTGCAGATGCTGATTTTTTTTCGTCTACTTCCCAAGGGTTCTCTTTTTACATGAAAAACTTTTATGATATTCAAGGTGTTCGACAACTCACCAAACATAGCCTTCATAGCCCATCCACTTACCCACTTATACGCACATTTTCCTTTGGGAAGCTATTGGTGTGGAATGGATATAAGCTACTATTGTTAGAAAAGCCTTTAAATAGAATGCCCGTTGGCTTTGTTGACCACATACTCATTCGAAAAAATGCGGTACGAAACCTTACTTCTATTCAAAATAGGGACACGTCTCCCTTTCTTTTTGACAGTTCTATTTCTCCCTACTACCTTAATCCGCTGATACAACAAACGCAACAAAACCGTTTCCCTTGGTATTTTACAGCACAAAAAGGGGCAAAAATTATCCACTTGTAAAATATCTCGTTTAACGTCATTTAGCTCTTTATGAAGTAAGCATTCATACTAATTGAAAACCTTTTTCTACATTTTCTTTTCAACGAGTTGGTTTTATGGAAAGTAATCAATTAACTTTGAATAGTTAATTGATAGACATAAAAACATTTTTTAACTTTACAACCAGCAGTGAAGTTATTTTTTTAGAACAATTAAAATACTTTGTCGATAGATTTTAAATATAACTTATTATTATGAAACTCAACTCCTCACCAATAGTATCGCCTGCTCAGCTTGAAATCCTTGGGTTTGACCGAATTGGCTTTGTGGAAGAAGTAACCCGATTTTCCTCGGATTATGGCCATATTGTCAGTGTGTATTTTGAAGCGGATGGCGTTCGTTCTCAAGGCTTTCTCAAAATCAATTTACACCACTCAGACCGACTAGAAAATTTAATAAAACGCCTCAAGGCCATCACGGGATTAGTACGAGTCAGACGAATTGAGGCATAGTTTTTAAAATCAAATCACATTCACAGACCTTAAAATACTAGTTCTTTTTATCTACATCAATTTTTGCAAGATGGAACGAATATGGCACAAAGTATCTGAACGCCCTCAATAACGTTTACCCCAAGGTGCAAAAAGACTT
This sequence comes from Runella sp., assembly GCA_023254175.1. GTDB lineage: Bacteria > Bacteroidota > Bacteroidia > Cytophagales > Spirosomataceae > Runella. Next base: position 54,190 of record JALQYJ010000106.1, read on the forward strand.
TGAGTACATTGTACCGACCAAAGAAATTGGAAAAGTGACCGCGCCTAGCCAGCACTACTATTTGACTGAAACAACCTCAATTTCAAACAAAAGCGGGGAGTTAGGTGGTATATCCGCCCCTGCTCCTCTCGAACCATATCCTAACGATGAAGGAAAAATAAGGGTAGCTTTTTCACCAACTTTCATTTTTGCAATTCCTTCATCAAAACCTGCAATCACTTGGCCAGCACCTAAATAAAAACTGAACGTTCCAGCGTCAAAAGTTCGGTCAGTCAGAAGTTTACCAGTGTATTTCACCGTAGCAAGTTGCCCTATTTTAACGCTGGCACCTCCAGTATTGGCTTTCGTTAAAATATAGCGTAAACCGCTAGAAGTCTTTTCGGTTACAGCCAAATTGTTATTTTTTATATAATTTTCAATTTGCTGTTCTTCGGTTCCCGTCAACTCTTCACGGTTACAACCAAAAAAAATGACCGATACAATTAAAACCCAAATAAAACGTCCTATTGTTTTCATAAATAAAGATAAGTGAGGCACAAAAGTACGTAACCTTATTTTCTTTTTGCCATTTTGTACATTTTCTTTCAACGCGATAATAGACACCTTACGGGCCAAACACTTGACAATCTGAAAGTTTCTACTAACTTTGTTTCACCTTTTACCCTATTTTGGTTATCCACGCCATTTAAAGTAACTCATTCTGATTCCACCCACTCTTTGCCTTTTTAATTATGAATACCGTTTTTACCAAAGCGCATCTATTTAGAGGGGTTTATCCAATTTTTACCCCTGCCGTATTCGTCAAAACATTGTTACTCTGCTTGATTTGTTATTCGTCAATTTTTGCCAATTCTATTTTGATTGCCATGGATGACAAACAAACCAACCACCTCAAAGCCTATGGGATTGCCTACTGGGAGCTCAAAGCCGACCGCGAAGTAGACTGGCTTCTGAATTACCGAGGCGGAAGTTTTATGATACATTATTCAACCGTTCTTGAGCGCGAATGTCGGCTGAGAGGTGTTTCGTACGAAGTAATCTCTGAGGCAAACGTCAAATCTTTGTTGGCCCAAATAGCCCATCCGGACGCCAACATGGATGTAGTTAAACTCCACAAAGCGGCTCGTATTGTAGTGTATAGCCCCGTTAAGGTCAGTACCTCTTCCTTTGAGGATACCGATGCGGTTTTGCTTGTCTTGAAATATGCCGAAATTCCGTTTGAAATTGTTTACGACGAAGAGATTCTAAAAGGTGACCTCGCCAAATACGATTGGCTTCACCTTCACCACGAAGATTTCACAGGGCAGTTTGGTCGTAATCGTCGACGCATGACAATTGCAGACGTTCAAGCCCAAGAAAACATTGCCAAAAAATTTGGCTACAAGAAAGTTTCACAGCTCAAACTCGACGTTGCCCGTACCATCAAAGGCTTTTGTGCGGGCGGCGGCTATTTGTTTGCTATGTGTTCTGGAGCTGAGTCATTGGATGTGGCCTTGGCTGCCGAAGGGGTTGACATTGTTCCTTCCATTTTTGACGGGGATGGCGTTGACCCCAAGGCACAATCAAAATTAGATTTTGATAAAACCATTGCATTCGAAAATTTTGTGCTTGAACTCAACAACGACGACGATTATCGAGGCGGAGGAATGTCGTTTTCAAATATTAACTCCTCCTCTGGTCAGGGTTGGGGTGACGACACTAACACTTTTTTTTCACTCTTTAATTTTTCGGCTAAATGGGACGTTATTCCTTCCATGTTGGTTCAAAATCATGAAAATATCATTCGAGAGTTTTTTGGACAAACCACTGCTTTTAATAAAAAAACAGTCAAATCAAGTGCATTGGTCATGGGGCAGAGCAAATCATCCGACCGCTATATTTACGGGGAGTTAGGGCGGGGTCAATGGACTTTTTACGGCGGTCACGACCCCGAAGGACAACGCGGGTTTCACCGAATGCCAACCGACTTAAACCTGCACCCGCATTCCCCAGGCTATCGACTCATACTAAACAATGTGTTGTTTCCATCGGCAAAAAAGAAAAAGCGGAAGACCTAGCGTTGTTGCGCGGCAGGTCTGTTGTGGAGTTCAACCGTTTCAGAGCCTGTTTAGAGCCGCAAAATGACTATTTTCTTTCTGTCTTGTGTTATTGTCGCGGGTAGTTATGGAGCTTTTAGCGTAAGTAAAAAATATGGTTTGTCCAAAGACTTCCTGCGTCTTAGCGCCTTTGTCTAAACTATTATTTTGAATCCAAGAAAGCCTTAATTTGTTTTACCAATGCTTCGTTAATTTTTACGTAACTTTCTTGAGTCCATCCCGCAATATGAGGAGTAAGAATCACGCGGTTGGAGGTACGAAGGTAGTCAAAAGCCGCTTGTTGTTCGGGGGTCAAAGTTTTTAACTTTTCATTTTCCAACACATCTAAGCACACACCCCGAATCTTACCGCTTGTTAACCCTCTCACTACCGCCGACGTGTCTACGATTTCGCCACGGGCTATATTCATCAAAAAAAAGGGTCGAGCCACTTTTTCGATAAATTCATCATTGACCCAACGACGCGTTTCTCCCGTCAACGGAACGTGAAAACTGATTACGTCGGCATCGGCAAGGATTGCCTCCAAAGTAGCTTCTTCTGCATAGGCATTGCCATAGTTGGTCAGGTATTTGTCATACGCTAAAACTTTACACCCAAACCCGCTCAAACGTTGGGCCGTTGCACTTCCGTTAAAGCCAAAACCAATCAATCCAACCGTTTTTCCCATCAACTCAATTCCACGATTGCCTTCCCGATCCCAAGTTCCCTGTCGAACTTCTCGGTCAGCTTTCGCAATATTGGCAAACAATCCTAGTAACATCCCCAACGCATGTTCCGCTACTGCATCACGGTTGCCTTCGTTGGCCGCAAATACTTCGATATTTCTTGCTGCGGCAGCGTCTAAGTCAATCAAATCTAGGCCCGCACCAGCCCTTGCGATAAACTTGAGTCGGGTTGCTTTAACCAAAATTTCTTCGTCAATAAACGTTTTACTACGAATCACCAAGCCCTCGTATTCGCCACATTTTTCAAGTATATCAGCTCGCTTAAACGCAGGTTCATAATGAAAGTTTATCCCCAACTCTCCGAGCATTTCGAAGAGTGAAGAATGTATGTCGTCGGCAATTAAAATGGTCATATTAGAATCTCAGCATAAATAGGGTTACAAAAATAGTGCGCATTATTCGTAAATTGCGGCTCAATGTACAAATCTCATTTATAATTTAGCATCATGAGTGAATCATATTCGGATAAACCTGTCATTGGCATCACATTAGGAGATTATAATGGTATCGGCCCAGAAGTTATTCTTAAAGTATTATACAGCAACCAACTCAATCGGATCTGTACCCCCGTAGTCTATGGCTCAATGCGAATTTTGAATCGGTATCGTAACCTGCTCGAAATGAAGGATTGGAACTTGTTTGGGGCTCAAAAAATCGACATGATTAACCCCAAAATGACCAACGTAATTACGTGTTGGCAAGATCCACAAGAAGATATACAACCTGGAAAAGTAACGCCAGAAGCAGGAAAAGGGGCGTTTGAGTCGCTAAAACGTGCCGTCGAAGACCTTGAAGAAGGCCGACTTGATGCTATTGTTACGGCTCCCATCAACAAAAATAACATTCAAAACGAGGAGTTTAACTTTCCTGGACATACCGAATACCTAGCAGAATCGTTTGGTGTTCAAGAGCCTTTAATGTTTATGGTGAGTGATATACTTCGAGTGGGGGTTGTCACTGGTCACATTCCTCTTAATGAGGTAGCTTCTCACATTACAAAAGAAAAAATCACTGCCCGCTTACAAGCTATGCTTAAATCCCTTCGAGGCGATTTTGGCATTCGAAAACCTCGCATTGCTGTTTTGGGCCTGAACCCTCATGCGGGTGAAAGTGGCTTACTTGGTAGTGAAGAAAATGATATCATCGAACCTTTGATTAAGGAAATGCGCGCCAAAGGGCAGCTCGTTTATGGCCCCTATCCTGCGGATGGTTTTTTTGCTGCCCAATCGTACCGTAAATACGATGCCGTTTTGGCCATGTACCACGACCAAGGACTTACACCGTTTAAAACCATTGCTTTTAACGACGGAGTGAATTTTACGGCAGGATTGCCGATTGTTCGTACCTCACCCGACCACGGCACAGCTTACGACATTGCTGGCAAAAACCTTGCCGACGAAACCTCTATGCGACAGGCCATTTTTACAGCTATCGACATCGTTAGGCAGCGAAAAGAACAAGCCGAACTTGAAAAAAATGCGTTAAAAAGAAACCCTGTTGTCGAGAAAATGACCTCTCAAGAAGAGAAATAATTATTTTGATTACTTAGAGGGTGCAAGAACGAAAAGAAAATACACTACGAGAAGCGTTGTAAAAAGCCGATTTCAACGCTCCAAACCCGCTTTTTACGGACAAACTTATGCTAAAAATTGAGGCAGAAGCTGCTTTGTCGGAAGCAAAAGAACCCGTACTGCGGATGTTGTTGCAGTAGCATGGTTTAGACCAAAGAATACCTGATTTTACAAACAGTGTTTTGACGCCGATAACGCCAAAAAAACGTATTTAAGCCCATTATACCGACACATGTGGCATATAACGGCGTTTTTTGTGGGTGTATTACTGGTTTTGGGAGTGTTTTTTCAACAAAAAAACTCCTTGAACAGTAGTAGCCAAGGAGTTAAGTGGATGTCGAAGGAGATTAGATTCCTAAAGTGGTGTCGTTGGTACCCGAACAAATGGTGTTAGCAACGGTAGCCACTTCTGCTTTATTGGCGTTTGATTACCTGATTCGGTACAGTAAAAACAACGTTCAACAAGCCTAGTCTAAGCTCTTATCTGTCTACTCCACTTGTTTCATCGAGCAAAAAAAACAACTACTTGATTCGTTCTGGATTTTCACTTACAAAAGCCGACCATGCCCCTTTTTTCGCTCCTTTCTTTTTGGCCGCTGCTGATGGTAATGCGTTGGCATGATAATGATGGCAAATCGCAATAGCTACGGCATCGGTGGCATCGAGGTATTCGGGTTGAAGAGGCATTTTGAGAATACTTTGCAACATCAAGGCTACTTGCTCTTTCGTTGCGTTTCCATTGCCCGTTACCGACATTTTTACAGTTTTGGGCGAATACTCCACAATCGGAATATTTCGGTTGAGTGCAGCAGCCATTGCTACTCCCTGAGCACGCCCCAATTTGAGCATCGACTGTGGGTTTTTTCCATAAAAAGGGTCTTCGATGGCCATTTCATCGGGCAAAAATTCTTCGATAAGCTGAGCAATACGGTCAAAAATTTTCTTCAGTTTGAGTTCATGGCTACTATATTTGTCAAGTTTTAAGACACCGTATTGAAGTAAATCGATACGTGCACCAATAATACGAATGACACCGTACCCTGCGATACGGGTTCCTGGGTCAATCCCTAAAATAATTTTTTCAGTCAGATTTGATAGTTTATCTTGCATGACGCAAAGTAACAGCCCTTCGTGGTTTTCTCGGCTCTCCTCGCTCAAAAAAATCACTTGGGTGTTCAAACTTCTCCTTTTTTTGGGGATATTGTGCTATTTATACGTCAGTATCGAAGCCAAAGGGCAAAGTTTGGTAGAGGTATATCGCATCCTTTGTTTTCATTTGCGCGAAAGCCATTGGGAGCTGCTTGCCTTAGTCGTACTCCTTACCCCCGTAAACTGGGCCTGCGAAAGCAGAAAATGGCAGTTATTAGCCCAAAAAATTGAAACTATTAGCTTTGGACAAGCCTTTCAGGGAGTTTTGGCGGGCCTTGCGCTTGGTTTTTTGATGCCCAACAACGTCGGCGACGCGGCAGGGAGGGTATTGTCACTACAAAGCTACCAACGGCTAACGGGCGTAGGAGCCGCTTTACTTTCCAACGGACTACAGTTTTACGTTTCCATGTTTTTCGGAACGGCGGGTTGGGGTGTCTGGATTTTTCAGCAACCTAGTTTACAAAACGGCCCACAACTCCTACTTTTTATGACATTGGTAAGCACTAACTTGTTGGGTATTTGGCTCATTCTGAAGCGCGAACGAGCAGAAAAGTACCTTGAAAGGTTTCGGTTTTTCAAATGGATAGAGCCCTACATCAGCGTCATCGCGACGTACTCGTTAAGCGAAATTGGAGCAGCTTTTCGTTGGGCGCTGTTGCGCTATGGAGTATTTACAGCTCAGTTTGCCTTACTATTGTGGATTTTTGAGGTAAAATTGTCCCTTGGGATTGCTTTAGCAGGAATTTTTCTAGTATTTTTTGCCAAAACGCTGATTCCAGCGCTCAATTTTTTAGGTGATTTGGGCATTCGTGAAGCCTCTTCGTTGTACGTTTTTAGCTTTTATGACGTCGAACCTGCCCGCATTTTGGCAGTAACACTTACCCTTTGGTGCATTAATATTCTTCTTCCTATGCTGATAGGAACCTTTTGGACATGGAAGCTCAAATGGTGGAATTGAGGTGCCTGTGGGTCTGTTTGCTCACAACCTGACCAAGTGTTTTTTGATTAAAATAGATGTTTATTCAAAAACCTTGAGCAATTGACTCACCGTTTTGTCCGAAAGCTGGAAAAGGCTGTTGGGTAAAATCCCGATGAGGAAGGCCAACAATCCCAACGGAATCAACATCCATTTTTCACGGGTGTCTAAGTCATACAATACCACCAAATCTTCTTGGTTTTTGGCCCATAATTTCCCCAAAAACATTCGCTGGAGCGTCCATAAGAAATAGGCAGCGGCCAAAATAATCCCAATTGTTCCTAAAGCCGCTACCCACGTAGGCAACACGGCCGATTTGAAACCGCCCATCAACGTAAATAATTCGCCCACAAACCCTGAAAAACCTGGTAAGCCAAGCGAGGCAAAAAACGCCACGCCCGTAAGCACCGCATAGAGTGGCATAGGGGCAATAAGTCCACGGTAGTTGTCTATGAGGCGGTTGTGCGTACGGTCATAAAGCACTCCTACCACTAAGAACAGCATGGCCGAAAGAATACCGTGGCTCACCATTTGGTAAATAGCGCCGTTGATGCCTTCGGAAGTCAAGGACGCAATTCCCAACACGACAAACCCCATGTGAGATACCGAAGAATAGGCAATCATCTTTTTGAGGTCATTTTGGGCTAGGGCGTTAAAGCCACCGTAAATAATCGAAATCCCCCCAAGTATCGCCAAAGTAAAGGCATATTCGTTGGCAGCATCGGGGAAAATAGGGTAGGCGATACGGAGCAATCCATAGCCCCCGATTTTCAATAAAATTCCTGCTAATACCACCGACACAGGGGTTGGGGCCTCAACGTGGGCGTCGGGTAGCCACGTATGAAGAGGCACAATAGGCAACTTGATGGCAAAACCTATAAACAACAGCCAAAAAGCCAACATTCGGGAGGGCATTCCAAGCAAATAAATTTCTCCTGACAACGATAAAATACTGTCTGGTAGATAGTTCTGCATGTTAGTCATGTACCGAAGGTCGAAAGTATGCACCATCGACTGCGTCAATTGTGATTCAACGGGGTCAATCACCGACAGGTACAAACCTATCATCACAATGAGAATCAGTAACGACCCAACCAAAGTATAAAGGAAAAACTTAATGGAAGCGTACTCACGGCGCGGCCCTCCCCAAAGCCCAATCAAGAAATACATGGGCAAGAGCATAAACTCAAAAAAGAGGAAAAACAAGAAAAAATCAAGGGCTATAAAACAGCCTGTAATACTGGTAGTTAGTAGCAAATAAAGCGAAAAGTAAGCTTTTTCTCGTTTGTCAATATTCCAAGAGGAAATAGCCCCAATGAACATAACCACCGAAGTGAGCAGCACCAGACCGAAACTGATGCCGTCGATTCCGAGTAAGTAATCGATGGAAACTGTACCAAGATTACCCAACGAAAGGGTAATCCAATCGGCTTTTTCGACAAATTGAAAAGAAGAGCTGGAGGCATCGTACAGGGCATAAAGTACCCCCGAAACGAGCACTTGGCAAACAGTAAAAAACAGATTAATCCACTTGTAAGTGTGCTTATAACGATTAGAAATCGCTAAAATAGCAATGACTCCAACAATGGGGTGGAAAACAAAAAAAGAGAGTAAATATGGTATCTTCATAACAAGTATCAGTGGAGCACCCACAGAATAACAACAATAATGCCTACGAGAACGACTACAAAATAAGATTGCGCTTGGCCATTTTGGAGATTTCGGGTTCGGCTGCCTACAAATTGTACCAACCATGCCGCGCCATTAACCACTCCATCAACGACCATTCGGTCAAAACGTCCAACTATATGAGCAGCAATGACGGTGAGATAGGCAAACCCATTGACCGTCATGTCAACTATTTTACTATCAAAATGGTACAACCACGTTCCGATGCGTTGGAGAGGACTTATCAAAAATAAGTAATGCTCTGTCTCAGGATCATGCTCACGTAGTACTTGGAAGTGATGTTTGACCTTATTCCAACCTTGTTCATATGTTTTTTTGATGGATTCATGTACTACTCCTAATTGTTGAACAAAAGGTGGGATATTGTGATTAAAAGTACAAATATAGCCTAAACTAATACCTGTTGTGGCGGCAATGGTTGAACAAATAACAACAATGACATGCCATTCATGACTAAAATTAGTGGGAAATAAACGAAAAACCCAGCCTTGGGCGGCATCCAAAGGATTCCAAGAAAACCAGACAAAAAATGACAGACCAGACAAAATCACTAAGGGTACTTTCATAAGCGTATCAGCATCGTGGATGTGGCTTTCGTGTACCGCTTTTTCAGAAGCAGGTCTGGGTAAAAACACCAAACGCCATTGCTTTGTGATATAAAAAGCTGTGAGACCTGCCGAAAAAAGCACGACGATGGGTAACACGTAAGCAATACCGCCCCGTTGAGAAGCCCAAGCAAAGACTTCTACTAAAATGGCATCTTTGGAAAGAAAACCAGAGAAGAAGGGCAACCCCGCCAAAGCTGCTGCACAAAGGGTATAGGCCACAAAAGTAGTCTTCATCGAGTGCCGAAGGTTACCCATCTGGCGCATATCCTGAGAATGTACCGCATGAATGACTACTCCTGCACTCAAAAATAACCCTGCTTTAAAAAATGCGTGTGTCACTAGGTGAAACAAGGAGGCTTCACGCGCACCAACCCCCATGCCTAGCACCATTAGGCCAAGCTGGGAAACGGTAGAGTACGCCAATAGTTTTTTAATATCTGTTTGAAAAATAGCGCGGTAAGCCCCCATGACCATAGTGATGGCGCCAATGATGGCAATGACCGTTAGAGCATCGGGGGTTAGTAAAAAGTAAATACGAGCCACTAGAAAAATCCCTGCTGCTACCATGGTTGCTGCGTGGATTAAGGCCGAAACGGGGGTGGGGCCTTCCATGGCATCGGGTAACCAAGCCGAAAGCGGAAATTGTGCCGACTTACCTATTGCTCCACAAAAAAGAAGTAGGCCAATCAGGGTAAGTTGTGGGTCGGAAATGGAGGAGGTAGGCGCGCTAAACTGTGGAATGAGCAACGATAATTCACTGGTTCCTGTGAGCCATATCAAAAGTAAAATCCCCATTAAAAAGCCAGCATCACCGATACGATTAAGAATAAAGGCTTTTTTTGCAGCCCAAACAGCCCGTGGTTTATGGTACCAGAAACCAATTAAAAGGTACGATGACAGACCCACAAGTTCCCAACCTACGTACATTAGGAAAAGGCTTCCTGCAAGGACGATAAGCAACATTGAAAAAACAAACAGGCCCAAAAAAGCAAAATACCGCCAGCGTCCCTCGTCGTCATGTAAGTAGCTAATTGAAAACACTTGGACGAGTAAGGCTACAAAATGTACCAAAACAAGCATTACCAGCGTAAGATTGTCCGTTTGGAGCGAGAGCGTAAACGACTTTTCTTTGAGTTGAAACCACTCAATGGAAAAAAGGTGGGGAGAATGCAGCGATGATTGTAAAAAATAAAGGGAAATTCCAAGTCCAAGAAAGGAAACCAATGAGGCGATCCAACCTGCCCAAATAGTGGCCTTTTTACCTGCCGTCAATAACCCGAGGCAACTAACCAAGGGTAAAAAAAGAAGAATGAGTAGCTTTGAAAACATTCAAATGTTTGCCTTTTGCGAGGGCAAAAGTAAAAACTATCTGCCAACTTTCAGAAATTTAACACAAAGCATTGGTTAAAAAAAGGGGGAAATAATGGATATTGGCTAAGTTTTTTTATTTTACCATTAAAATTGCTCGCTAATAGTCGTACGATGGGGTTTTTGATAAAATGATTTTTATACTAAAAAACGGTTTTTGGGGAATGTTCTTTGTACTGACGGCGCTGACGTCGTTAGCTCAAAAAACGCTCATTGAACGTAATGTACCCCGTAAACCTCCCAAAAACAAAGATTCGATACAAATTTCTAGCCCCATAGACAGCGTTTTTAAGGCAAAACTCGACGCCCCCACCGCTAAGGATACGGCATTTGGAAAAACCGCCAAAAAAGTAGTTCCTAAAACGTTTTACAACGTATTGTTTCGGGACATCAATAAACATATTGATTCGGGTCAAGTCGCGCAAATGGAGCAAAATCCACATTTACCCTTCGCTGGGCGCTGGATTCGGGAGATTTATGTTCATAGTTTGGATGTATTTGGGTACAGTGTGCATGATACTACGTTAGTACCTGCCAACTGGATTGACCGTGTTGGGAATAAATTGCACCGAAGCACTCGCGAACGTACCATTATGAGAAATTACCTTTTCTTTGAAGAAGGCGACATCATTGACCCCGAAAAAATGCGGGACAATGAGCGTTATTTGCGTCAACAAGGGATTTTTCACGACGCTCGAATTGTCATTGTGCCTTTTCGCAATGCCAAAGACGCCGTGGATATACACGTCTATACCCAAGATTTATGGTCGCTCTTGCCCGATGGGTCTGCCTCTAATTTTGATAATTTCACCATCGGACTCGAACAACGAAACTTTAGAGGCTTGGGCCAATCGTTTAAGAATACCGTTTCTTACAACGGTAAGGACGAACGACAACGCTTGGAATACGCAGGTCGTTATTTTATTCCTTCGTTCGGAAAAACATTCATTGCAGGAGAAGGAATCCTGAACGTTCAGCGCGACCAAAAACAACTTTCATTGAAAGTATATCGCCCTTTTTTTACCCCTCAAATGAAGTATGCGGGCGCGCTAGAAATTGGATATCACAATCGTCGTCTGTTTGAGTTTACCCTTGATTCGCTGACAAGGCGCTCGGCAAGAAATTATTTTTGGTCGCAATACGGCTTGTTTGATGCTTGGATTGGGCGTTCGTTTCGCATTTTTTTTGGTGACGGCAAACTCCGCGAGCGGGCGCGTTTTGTGGTGGCTTTGCGGCATACACGCCAAACATTCTATCAGCGCGACCGCACAGTGACGGATAGTACCAATCAGTTGTTTCAAAATACGAGACCTACGTTGTTTAGTATTGGATTTTCAAACCGTCGTTACCAGCGCGATTTATTGATATATGGTTTTGGGCGAACCGAAGACGTACCTGTCGGAGATTTGCTATCGTTTGTTTATGGAAGCGACCCTGCCGAATTGGGTGACCGTAAATACATTGGCTTAAAATATTCACGAGCGAGATATCTAAAGATTGGGTATTTGTACAACCTCACCAATTTTGGTATGTACACGAAAGAGGGAGGTACCGAGCAGGGGGTGTTTAGTACAGAAAACAATTATTTTACCCCTTTGCATCGTTTTGGGAGAGATTGGTACGCTCGACATTTTATCAACGTAAAGTTTGCATGGGGATTTAATCGGTTTGAAAACGAATACTTCAACATCAGTGGAAACGAAGGCATTAAGGGGATTTACAGTGACGAACTTCGCGGAACGCGCAAATTGGTGATTGGAGCCGAAACGGTCTTCTTTAGCCCCCTCAATTTTTTGGGGTTTCGCATCGCACCTTTTACTTTTGCTGATTTAGGATGGTCCACTTTTAGTGGACAAAACTTATTTCGAAATAAACCCTTTCAGGGCTATGGCCTTGGATTTAGGTTCCGAAACGAAAATCTAACTTTTACAACCTTTCAGGTTCGACTAAGTATCTATGCAGGAATCCCCGATATAGCGACACCTTACAGAGTAAGTTTTGACGGAGTTCCGCCGTTGCGCTTTAGAGATTTTGATATTTCAGCCCCCGAAATTGTTCAATTTAAGTAAATGAACAAATAAATTTGTTCATTTACCTGTAATTCAGCAATTATCCCCAATGCTCTTGAATCACTTCCAGTAATTCGGTTTGAGCAGCGCAACCCGCAATGACGTCTCCTCCAAAAAGCCAATTTTGTCCCCCCGAAAAGTCCGTAATTTGTCCACCTGCTTCCAAAATTAGTAATGCGCCTGCGGCCATATCCCACGAATTGAGGTTATATTCATAAAATGCCTCAAAACGACCCGCTGCCACATAAGCCAAGTCAATAGCCGCGGCTCCCATACGCCGCAAACCGTGACAGCGCTGCATGAGTGTTTCCAAAATTTTGAGGTAACGGTCTTGTTTTTCAAACTTATAATAGGGAAAGCCCGTTGCAAGTAAACTATCTCCAAGCGTTGACGTTCCCGACACTTTCAGACGAGTGGGTCCCAAGTCCCCAATGGTGGAGTCCCTTCTATTTCCCCTATTGGGGATTGGGGGGCTACACCATGCTCCTCCACCTTGCCAGCCATAAAAAAGCTCCTCCGTTCCTAAATGATAAATCACTCCAGCGATAGGAATACTATTTTGCACCAATCCCACACTTACACAATAAATAGGCAAACTGTGGATAAAATTGGCAGTTCCGTCTAGTGGGTCAATGACCCAATACAGTTCATTCGGGTTTGATTCTTCGCCCGCCGTTCCTTCTTCGGTGATAAATCCAGCTTCGGGTAAAATTTGGCGCAAACCTGAAACTAGCATTTTTTCGGTTTCTTTGTCAACGTACGAAACGAGGTTGTTGGCGGCTTTGTATTCGGTTTGTGAGCGGTCAAATTTGGCCGCTTCTTGTTTGATAAATCCTCCCGCTTGGCGGACAATTTCTATGGTTTGTAATGTGATGCTTTCGAGATTCATGTACAATGATTTTAACGCTTTCTAAAAGTAATAGAGTTCTGTGGTTTAAAGATAGACACCGCTTACACTCGTTTGTAAAGAAAAACCAAACGAAAGCATAATCCCAAAGCCAAAAAACTTATTTCCATTGGTTGCCCTATGAATGTACCCAAACTAATGCTACCCACTATCGTTGTTAGGATAAAAAGCCCCGATAACCCAGTGCAAAAAAGTAAATATTTTCGCATCCAATCACGGTGTTTAGGATTGCCGAGAAACAGTATCAAAGGTAAGTGAAACGGTACCGCCCAAAACAGATGGATATTCCAATTAGTTACTCCATGATCGGTAGCGACTCCAAGAAGCAACAAGAACCAGCCAATAAATCCTAAAATACCAAAAAACAGTTTATCAAAACGGTAGGCAATTTTTTCACGTTTTTTTTGATAATTCGTTATTTGGAAAAGTAAAATCATTAAAACCAATACTAGTTTATCTGGCCCTGTTATCATTTCAATTAATGACTTTCTATCAGAGGTTGAGCCTGAAGCCGTAAAAAGGGTATTTTTCGTTAAAACTAAATTTTCTCCCCCGATTTTTGCTTTGTCAAGGTGGTATCGCAAATTATCGGGCAAATACATCTCTTCGTAAGTCGTAGCAATATGATCTGAAGGTAAACCTATCGCTAAATTCATCCCAAACTTTGCCCAAGGTTTTCCATAGAGATATTTGTTCATCCATTCTCGATAACTCTTGGGCTTCTTATCACTAGACACCGTTTGAGTATCATAGTTCAAACTATCTCCACAAGCCACTTTCAACGCATCACGCAAACGCGTAGCGCAGTTATCATAAAAGAATTTATAGGCATACTGCCGATTTGAGGGCAAGTAGTTATTCTCCAAAAAATCGTAAAGTTTTTGTTTTTGATTTTGAGACAGATTCAATACTTGCTCAAATACCCATCGATTTTCTGCCTGAGCCCCGTACAGCGTATAGTACATTGGCGAAACTGAAAGTTGATATGGAAGCGTTCCACGAATAAACTTGAGGTAAAACCCTTCGGTACGAAAGTCGAAAGTACCGTAATTATATACACGGTCTATTCCCTGCATAGGGTCTGAAATCCAAAGGGCATTATGACCAAAACTGCTGTATAACTCCTCCCCTGGCGATACCGTAATAAGACTCACCTTGGCCTCTTTGGTAAGCGTTTGAGCAAAAACAGATGGAGTAAACAGCAAGCAGCAGGCAGCCTTTAGAAGAAAAAAACATGAGGTTATATACCTCTTTCGTCGGTATGACAACAACAGTAACTCACTAACAGCACCCCCCAAACTAGAAACTGGAAACTGGAAACTTCTATTTCCCAGATACGACAATAACGATTTCACCTTTGATTGTTTTTTCGGTAAAGTAAGTAATAATTTCTGTTAATGTTCCTCGAATGGTTTCTTCAAACATTTTTGTCAATTCCCTCGAAACCGACGCCTGACGGTCGCCCCCAAAATACTCTGCAAATTGCTCTAAAGATTTCAAAAGTCGATGGGGTGATTCGTAGAAAATCATCGTTCGTTCTTCTTCTTTGAGTTCGGTCAAGCGCGTTTGCCGGCCTTTTTTGTGGGGTAAAAAACCCTCAAACGTAAATCGGTCAGACGGTAGTCCCGAATTGACCAAGGCAGGTACAAAAGCCGTTGGCCCTGGGAGGCATTCAATTTCAATACCATTTTTAAGACACTCGCGCACCAGCAAAAACCCAGGATCAGAAACCGCAGGTGTTCCCGCATCCGACACCAGCGCCATGCTTTCCCCTTTCAAGATGCGGGCAATGATTTTTTGAACAGTTTGATGCTCATTATGAATATGATAACTCTGCATGGGTTTCGAAATCCCGAGGTGTTTGAGCAGATTTCCAGATGTACGGGTATCTTCTGCCAATACCACATCTACGTTTTTGAGAACATTGATGGCGCGCAGGGTAATGTCTTCTAAGTTGCCAATGGGCGTGGGTACTAAATATAATTTTGGACTTACCATAAATGAAGGTCAAATGCTAAATTCAATTATTTCACATAAACAACTTTTTCACGTTTTTCTACCAGTTTTCCAAAGGTTTGTAATTCAAAGCCACGTACTTCCATCAATGCCTCAAACTCCTCTTGGGCATCCGATTCCACCGCAATAAGCAATCCGCCACTGGTTTGAGGGTCTGCCAAAATAAACTTTTGCAATTCAGAAAGTTCGCCTACTTTGCATCCATAGCTATCCCAATTCCTAACCGTACCACCTGGAAACGACTTTTGGGCCAAATAATCTTCAATAAAAGGCAATTTAGGTACTTTTTCAAAATCAATTTCAGCACTCAGCCCACTTCCTTCGGCCATTTCAATCAGGTGCCCCAATACTCCAAAACCAGTAACGTCGGTCAGGGCGGTCACGTAGGGTAACGTACCTAACACGGCTCCAATTTGATTAAGTTGCATCATTTGCTGAGGTGCAATATCAGCGTGTTCGTCCTTGAGAATCCCTTTTTTCTGCGCTGTTGTTAGAATACCCACACCTATTTTTTTGGTCAAATACAACAAACAGCCCTCGGTGGCGGTATCGTTCTTTTTGAGATTGGGAATAGCTACTTTTCCCGTAACGGCCAAGCCAAAAATAGGTTCTGGGCTATCAATACTATGTCCACCTGCCAACGGAATACCTGCTTCTGCACAAATAGACCGACTTCCTTCCATTACTTGCGCTGCGACTTCGGGCGGGAGTTTGTCGATAGGCCAACCCAAAATCGCTATTGCCAAAAGCGGCGTTCCTCCCATAGCATAGACATCCGAAATGGCATTGGCCGAGGCGATTCGACCAAAATCAAAGGCATCATCGACGATGGGCATAAAAAAATCAGTTGTGCTAATAATCGCTTCCCCGTTCCCCAAATCCATCACGGCAGCATCGTCCCGAGAGGCATTACCTACCAGCAGCCCCCCCACTCCCAATGGGGGAGTTAATACAGAAGCTCCCCCATTGGGACAGTACACCTCGCGGGTTAGGGGACTGGGCTTAAGAATTACGTCCAAGACTTTTGGTGAAATTTTACAGCCGCAACCTGCTCCGTGGCTATACTGGGTCAACTTGTACGATTTTAAGTCAGTTATCATTAATTATTTCTATCTAAAGTCAAAAAGAAATGCAATTAAACATTTTTTGAGCGACACTGTTATATAATTCAATGAATCGGTTTGAAATTGGGGAAGTGGTAACAATTTTTTAATCCTAATTTTTTGAAATTTTGTGATAAAAAATTGATTTATTCCAATAAATCAAACAGTTCACAATGTTAAGTTGGTATTATATTAAGAACTGCCTTTTGTTTGTCAGCCATTTTTCTTGTTTCTTTGCACCGCATTTCGTTGTTTTTCAACAAAAAAACCAAATCATAATTCTAACCAAATTCCCAATTGTATGAACTTTCAATTTCTACGAAAGAACAAAGCAGTAATTGGACTTTTTACAGTCATTACTGCTATTTTTATGGGTCTATCCTCTGCAAACGCACAGGTAACAACTTCATCAATCCGAGGTATTATTAAAGATACGAAGGGGTCGGAGCTTCCTGGTGCTACTGTAGTGGCAATTCACACGCCTTCAGGTTCAAAGTACGGAACAGTAACCAATGACAAAGGACGTTTCGTTCTTCCTTCAGTTCGTGTAGGTGGGCCTTATAAAGTTATTGTTACGTTTGTAGGTTTCAAAGAGCAATCTAAAGACGATATTTACGCTAACTTAGGTGCCTCGGCCGATGCTAATTTTAGCTTGGTTGAAGACGGGAAAGAACTTCAAGAAGTAGTAGTGACAAGCGGTCGTTCTGACATTTTCTCGTCGGGCCGTACAGGTGCTTCTACAACATTGGGGCTAAACGCTGTTAACAGCCTGCCAACTATCGGTCGTACCATCGACGATATCACTAAATATAACGCTTACAGCAATGGTCGTTCGTTTGCAGGCCAAGATAGCCGTTTGAACAACTTCACTATTGACGGTTCGGTATTCAACAACGGTTTCGGGTTGGGTTCTTCATCACAAGCAGGTGGTCGTACAGGTACTACTGCCGTTTCTTTGGATGCGATTGAGCAAATTCAGATTAACATCGCTCCTTTCGACGTTCGTCAATCAGGTTTTGCAGGTGCAGGTATCAACGCCGTGACTCGCTCTGGAACAAACGAGGTGTCAGGTTCGGCTTACTATTTGACAAGAGGGAGCAACTTGGTTGGTAAAAAAGCAGATGGTCAGTCACTTCCAACCATCAACATCAATGAAAAAACCCTCGGTTTTCGCATTGGTGCACCTATCATCAAAGATAAACTCTTTATCTTCGCTAACTTCGAAAACTTTACAAGTTCTACGCCAGCGTTGACATGGGTGGCTAACCGCCCAGGTGCTACAGGTAACGTATCACGCGTGACAGCGGATGATTTGAATGATTTGGCTAACTTTATGAAGACAAACTTCAATTACGAGTCAGGAGCCATTGACAACTTCAACAACGATGTAACTAGTACAAAAGGACTTGTTCGTTTAGACTACAATATCAATAACAACCACAAATTGTCGGTTCGTTATTCTCACCACAATTCGCAGTCGGGTCAGATTATCTCAAACAGTCCCAGTAGTAACACCGCAGGTAACGGTAACCGTACCAACTCTGCTTTGGCACTTTCACCAGAAAACACAGGTTACCTAATCGCTGATAATACCCGCTCTTTCGTAGCTGAGTTGAACTCTAACTTTGGTGGCAAATTTGCCAACAACTTTATTGCCACCTACAACAAGCAAATCGAAGACCGTCAATACAAAAATGAAATTTTTCCAACGATTGACATTTTGAAAGACGGAAGTACATATACTTCAACAGGTTTTGACCCGTTCACTCCTAACAACAAGTTGAACTACTCAACACTGAACTTTACTAACAACTTGAGCTACTTCGCTGGTAAGCACACCATTACGTTAGGGCTTTCGTATGAGCACTTTACATCAAACAACGTGTTCTTCCCTTCATCTAATGGGGTATGGGTATTTAACTCCATCGCAGATTTCAAGACAGCAGCTTTGGCCTTCAAAGCCAATCCAAACTTGACTACTTCTCCAGTACCAGTATCACGTTTCAACTACCGCTACTCACTCTTGCCCGATGGTGCTGAACCATTGCAAACGTTGAAGCAGTCGACTTACGCAGCTTATCTCCAAGATGAATTCCAAGTAAATGACAAATTCAAGTTGACAGGTGGTGTTCGTTTTGACTTGTTTGACTACAATGATGATTTGGCAAAAGACTTTAACAACCCTGTAGTTGCTGGTTTGACTTACAAAGACGAAAACGGAAAAGATTTGAAAGTCAGCACAGGTGCATTCCCAAGCAACAAATTACTGGTATCTCCTCGCCTCGGATTTAACTACGACGTGAAAGGTGACAAAACCACGCAGGTTCGTGGAGGAACAGGTATCTTCGTATCTCGTATTCCACAAGTATTGGTATCTAACCAATTGGGGAACAACGGGGTAAACACGGCCGTTCTTAACTTCACAAACACTACAGCATATCCTTTCACAACCGACCCAAGCCGTTATAAGCCTACTACTACTGACATCACGAAGTTGCCTGCTTACGTAATCAACGCTTCAGTAGATGGTTTAAAAAATCCAGTAATTTGGAAAACAAACTTGGCGATTGACCAAAAACTTCCATTTGGTTTGATTGCTACAGTAGAAGGTATTTATAACAAAAACGTTCAAGCGCTTCGTTATATTGACGCTAACTTAAACGGTCCAAATAGAACTTTCACTGGACCAGATACACGTGGTCGTTTCCCTGCATCAGGTTTGTCGGCGGGCGCAGCAGTAAACCCAGCTCGTTTTATCAACGCAGCTAATACGAACGCTTTTATCTTGACTAACACGAAAGAAGGATATTCTTACTCATTGACGGGTAAGTTGGAAAAAACAGCTACACAAGGCTTGAGCGGTATGTTGGGTTATACGTACGCAATGGCAAAAGACATTCAGTCGGTAGCAAGTACAGTATTGGCCAACATTCCAACAGTAGGGGGTCAAAATTACTTGACCCCATCATGGTCTGACAACGACCTTCGTCACCGTATTGTAGGTTATTTGAACTACCGTATCAACTACGGTGGCAAATTGGGTGGTTCTACCATGTTCACATTGGGTATGGTATCAAACAGTGGTTTTAAAGTATCTTACATTTCTGGTAGCGATATCAACGGCGATGGTCAGAACAACGACCTTATCTTCGTTCCTAACAAAGGCGCTGACTTGACATTCGCGTCGTTTACTTCTGGTGGTAAAACCTTCACTCCTGACCAACAAGCTGCTGCGTTGGAAACTTACATCGCCAACCACCCTTACTTGAGCACTCGTCGTGGTCAGTATGCTGAACGTAACGGTGCTGCTGTGCCTTGGTTGACTCGTTTTGACTTCACAGTTGAACAAGATCTCAACATCTCTGTAGGCTCTAAAGGAAAGAAAAACATTCTTCGTTTCCGTTTCGACCTTCTTAATGCAGGTAACTTGCTTAACAACAAATGGGGTGTAGCTTATACTACTACTGGTACAAACCCATTGACAATGGCAAGTGTAAATGCACAAGGTGTTCCTGTTTACCGTATGGCAACTCAAGTTGTAAACGGAGAAACAATTTTGTTGAAAGATGCCTTCGTAAAGAGTATCAACGTCAACAACGTATGGCAAGGCCAATTCGGTATCCGCTATATCTTCAACTAATCAGTTGATTCGCATAGCAAAAAATCCCGCACTTCGGTGCGGGATTTTTTGTTTTTACCCCCCTCCTCCCTTTTCCGAATTTGATGGTAAACGAAGATAGAATTAGCTAAACCTTTAACTTTTACATTTTACATTTTTCAGTTTAAAATTTTTCGGCTTACTTAGTACCTCTTTTCATTGTTCTTTTGCAAAGAAAAGCATTAAACCACCAAAAACTTCCTATTACCATGTCGCAAAAGCGAGTTCTAATTGCCGAAGACAGTTCTGTTATCCAAAACCTAGCTCGGAAAATTTTGGAGTTCCAAAATTTTGATATCACTGCCGTTAAAAATGGCGAACAAGTGCTACAAATTTTGGGCAAAGAAGATTTTGACATCATTTTACTCGACATTAACATGCCCATACTAGACGGTATGGAATGTGTAAAGTCAATTCGTTCTCTTTCTGATAAAGCCAAAGCGAAACTTCCCGTAGTAGCCATTACAGGAAATGCTAAAAACTACTCGGAAGAAGATTTTACGACAGCAGGGTTCAACGATGTACTCGTAAAACCACTCAACTTCGACCGCCTCGTTGAGGTTGTTAATGGACTGACAGAAGCAGAATAATACAAACGCATGGTGGGTAATAAGCATTGAAAACTCACTTATTACCCACTTTACTTTTTATCGAATGGTCATTACGCTCCTTGGAACAGGGACATCATCAGGCATTCCATTGATAGGTTGTCATTGTGACGTTTGTCGTTCATTGGATTACCGCGACAAACGCCTACGGGTATCAATCTACATTGAAACTCAAGGAAAATGTTTTGTCATCGATACAGGGCCTGATTTTCGCCAGCAAATGCTTCGAGAAAATATCATTAAACTCGACGCCGTTATTTTTACGCACCAACACAAAGACCATACCGCAGGACTGGATGATGTAAGGGCCTTTAATTTCCTTCAAAATAAAGATATGCCCGTGTTTGGGCGGCTACAGGTTTTGGAGCAACTAAAGCGAGAGTTTGAATACGTCTTTGCCAAGTATGGGTATCCTGGCATTCCTCGTTTACAAATTCACGAAATCACAAATACACCTTTTGAAGTGCTAGGGGTTCCTTTCATGCCAATTGATGTACTTCATCATCGTTTGCCCGTTTTTGGTTTTCGGATTGGCAATTTTGCTTACCTTACCGACGTTAACAGTATTTCCGAATCAGAACAGCAAAAGCTTTTAAATTTAGAGGTTTTGGTATTAGGGGCGTTACAACGAGAACCTCACATTTCACACTTCACGTTGCAACAGGCCATTGATACTGTGAACATTTTACAACCAAAAGTGACCTATTTTACGCATTTAAGTCACAAAATGGGCCGCCATGCTGAGGTAGAAAAAGAATTACCCCCTCACATAAAACTGGGTTATGATGGGTTAAAAATCCGTCTTAGTGAAACTTAACTCCATTGTATTATGGTCTGCTTTCTACGGATACAATTGGCGCAAAGTTTGTTACTTTAGTAGTACAGCCCCCTACTTAACTTTTCAACAAATTCAGATGCACTCAAAATTCAGCCTAGTACTTGTATTATTAGTGAGTTCCATTCTTTCGACCTCATTTGCCCAGCACCTTCGTCGAAAGGGTTCATTGGGTATTGTCTACGCAGAGGCTTCTGACTCCCTCCTCAATGCGCTAAAAATCAATGAATCGCGTGGTATTTGGGTGAAAAACGTAAATCCACAATCGACGGCAGCCCAACTTGGCCTTCGTGCCAATGATATCATTATCTCACTTAATGAAACAGACTCTCTATATCTTTTTGATTTTCAAGCACAAGAGCAACAGCTAAAGGAAAACGACCCTATTTCGATAACTTACTTACGAAAAAACCGCAAAGCACGCGCAGTTGGCGTAGTAAAACCCGCTACTAGAGAAAGTTCTGTGGGCGAAGTATCTTACGGCGAAGTTCCTTATCAACGAGGCTTCTTACGCACCATTGTACATCGACCTGCAAACGCTAAAAACGTACCCGCAGTATTTTATATTCAAGATTTTAATTGCAGTTCAATTGATTTTTCCCAAGATAGCCTCTCCCCCATCAAACAACTAGTAGATGGATGGGTAAAAGCAGGCTACGCAGTCGTACGGGTAGAAAAACCAGGGATTGGCGAAAGTGAAGGAACTAAAGATTGCTCCCGTCTTGATTATCAGGAAGAACTAACTGCTTTTCAGAATGCTTTTCGGTTTACTCAAAAGCTTTCGTTTGTGGATAGCTCAAAAGTGTTTCTTTTTGGGCATTCCGTTGGGGGAACGGTGGCCCCTTTTATAGCACTCAAAGCACGCTTAAAGCCCCGTGGTGTGATGGTTTACGGAACTATCATAAAACCTTGGTTTGAGTATATGTTGGATGTTTTTCGTAAACAACCCTTGCTGTTCAAAGAGTCGTTGCTTGCTGCTGACGTCAACGCTCGGATGTTGACCCCCCTCTTGTACGAATGGTTAGTTCAAGGACGTAGTGCTGCTGATTTATTCAGTGTACCTGATTTTGAAGCCATCCTAACTTCCAAAGAAAACCCCCTCGGGTATCGACGAGGAACGTTCTGGGGACGTTCTGCAAACTATTTTTCAGAGTTGAATCGTATTAATTTGATTCAAACTTGGGCACAAGCTACTATCCCTACCCTCGCTATTCATGGCGAATACGACAGCCAAGCCATCAGTTCGGAAGCTGCTCAACAAATTGCGCAAACTGTAAACGAAACTTTACCCACCAAAGCGACGTATAAGTTGTTGAGGAATGCGGATCACCACATGGTAAGAGTAAATTCATTCTCGGAATACAAACAACTTCAGCAAAATGGGAAATATAAAGAATTTGCCCAGCAAAACTTCAACTCAGCCATTGTTGAAATGACTGTCAGTTGGATGCAACAACAGTAGTAGCCATTACTCTCGACCTGTATAAACAAACGAGGAAGCTACAGGTTTGCCACCGTAGGTCACTCCTTCGAAATATATGCTATACTTTCCTTTCATTCGCGGCTTGGGCACTTTAACCGACGTGGTAGGCGAAAAGATAGAAGGGAGTAATGTCCCGTTCCAATATTCCACCAAGAGTCCATTTTTAGGCGCAACAGGCTGTGGAGGTATCCCCTCTACTACAAATTTTTGAAACCCTTTTGGTTCAATGATTCCTCTATTCTCAGCCCCTGCGTACTTGGTGATAATGGATATTACCCCTATGTATCCTCGAAGCCCCAATAATGCTTCTGCACGGTTGACAATTTCAACACGTTCTACTTGAGAAGCAGGAATTTGAGCAATCAAATTGATGTTATCAAACGGAGTTCCGTCCACCAACACTAAAGGCTGTGGAAGCTTGGTTCGAACTAATCCTCCTGCTGAAGCCCCCATTCGCATCGTTATGATAAGTTTGGTCAAACCGCCTTCTTCAGGAACTTCCACAATCCGAAGACCAGGTACTCGACCTTGGATAGCAGAAAGTATGTTCATCCCTACGGCATTTTCGTACAAATCTTTTCCTTGCAAAACATAATCAGCTTCCTTGTAAATAGTTGAAATAGGCTTGGGTGGGACTTTAGCTTTCACTTGGACCTCTTCAAGTTGAACAATATCTCTTTTTGTCAATCCTTCATACAATTCAGAAGACACTTTCCAGTGAGTCATATCACGTGAGGGCAACCACTTTGGAGAAATCAAAGTATCTAATACAAAACTGACATCAAGTGCAGGCTTTCCTTTGGAATTCATCACCTGTAACAATACATTCTGACGCCCCTCCAAAGGTAATTCCGAAAACTGAAACGCTCCTCTTTCGCTAATAGCAGCAAAAAAGCTCAAGTTTAAACTCGGTAACATTACTAGTACCGATTCATGTTTTGAAGGACGGTAGTTTTTAACCACCCCAGAAACTCCTATTCCACGTTCAACTGGCCAATTTTGTTGACTTGCCCCCCTTCCTCCATCTTTTGCATTAGTTAAAGGAAATCGATTAGGCAGTTCCCCTTTTATCATAGCAACTCCCCCCCAAACAAAGGCATTCGATGGCAATGAAACTACCAAAGAATCCTCTGATTCTTCCACTTTCATTGGAAAAAGCTCCCGTTTGATTTCAGGAAGGTACTCTGCTTTTTCGTCATTTTTCACCACAGGTATCCAGCGATAGGTGAAAGCGCTATCTGAGTGATTTTTCATCCACTTTGAGTAAATCCGTACTAAATAGGTGGCGGGTTTAATCAAAGAATCTTGCAGTAAAATTTGGGTCGTAAATAAGCGATTTTCAAGTTTAATTGGCTGCCTAACCATCACTTTATTCGATTCGGGATGAATCAGTTCTACATACACTAACTGGCTCAATGTATCAGCTCCCTCCTCTTTCGAATACTGCATCTTTCCGCTTAGTTGCACAACGTCATTTGTAAAATAAAAAGGCTTATCAGTAACAAAATAAGCAGCTTCCGTCAACAATTTTTGAGGAGTATGTACCTGCACAACAGCAGCCTCAGAAGGCACATAATCCAGCGGAAGCATGGTAGAAACGCGATTTGCGGCTAAATACCCCGAAACGGCACAGGATTGCGGATTTAGTAAAATGCCCTGTGAATTGAAAAGCAACGATTGGCCATTGGTTTCAATCCAAGCCACTTGGCATGATTTGTCTTTGTAAATTGAAAACACCCCTTCTTTTCCCTTGTAGTGAACTTCAATACGCGAAGGCAGTGAGACACTGAAATTCGATTTAACTGATTTTACGAGGCTATCAAGGGGGAATTTGGCTAATTTTTTAACTTGGTCCTGAAAAAAGAACGGGGAGCGTTTGGTGGGGTCTTCCCCTGGTTTATCAACAAAAAACTCAAAACCTTCTTGCATCGCGGCTTTTTTCTGCAACGATTTAAAAAAATGAATGTCTGAGCCACGATAAGCCTCCACTCTGTTCTGCTCCCACTGATTTTTTTGAGAGGGGTCGTTGGAATACAAAGGTGTAAACTCGGCTAATCCGCTAAAAAACACCTGCGCACCATCAAACCGAAATTCATTGAGCGAATAGCGAACCTGATAGCCTAGCGATTGATTATTGATTTCGAGTATATCTTTCGCTTTGGCCGATAATACATTTCTTTCTTCAGTAAAATCTAGCACCCACGGATTAACGATACGGCACTGATTTGTTTGGTATTTATCTCCCAAAAATTGCCTCTCAAACAACTCAAACTGACGCTCCCATACTTTGTCTTTTTTTTGAGATACCTTCACTTCTTCCAGTAGCTTTTCATCGGCCTGAAGTTTGATATCCAACTTGAGTTGCGACGAATTATCAAGCGTCACCTTGTGGGTTTGCGACTTGTAACCTACTTGCCGAAAGACAATACTGTAGCTTCCCGCAGGAATTTTTTTGAGTAAGTACTGCCCTTCCAACGATGTTTCGGTAGCAAAAGAAGTATTATTCAGAAACACGCTTACAAAAGGAAGTTTTTCCCCCGTCACAACGTCTGATACCGTTCCAGTAATGCTCTGGCTTCGAGTTTCAAAACCTACAGCGCAGCAAAGTAAAAACGATAAAGCAATAAAAAATTGGTTGTTCATTGATGAAGTTGGGTCAAAAAGGTACTACTCCGTATCCACTTCTTGACCTAAAAAACAATCGACAACATAACGGATTGAACTAAACGAGTTCACAAGTGCTTTACGTGCTTCTTCTTCCGACACCCATACGATCTGCTCAATTCCCTCTTCTTGTTGCGGAGCCATTTTTTTATCGTTAATGTTGCGCATCAAATACCATTTGGTACGTTTCAGAAATTTTTGGTTGTTCTGAGTGTAAGTATGCCAAGTGGTACAAAGTTTTTCTACCAATTCAGCTTTTACTCCCGTTTCTTCTTCCACCTCACGTAAGGCCGCTTTTTTTGATTTTTCGCCCTCATCCAATTTGCCCTTTGGCAAATCCCAACAACCACGGCGAAACATCATCAAAAATTGTTCCCCTTTGGTCACAACGCCCCCTGCTGCTTTCACAACAGTATACATTTTTTTAAGACGTTTTTCTACGGCCTCTTTGTCTTTAGGAACAAGATAAACCGACTGTAAATCAGGCAAATCAAAGTTGTTCAAAAAATGAAACAACTTTTCTACCGTAATAGGTGTTGCGTTCAAAATCAACACGTGTCCGCGAATACTAGCCACTTTTAACATCTCTAAGTTGGCATCTACCACTTTGTCAAAAGTGCTTCTATCAGGTAGCTTTTGAGCCCCCTTTTCGCTTAAAATTCGGATAGGTCGGTCTTTGATAAAAATAATCATTCGTCTAGAGAGAGTAAAACTTGACAAAATTAGCAAATGGGTTTGTTTTGGATAGCAAATAGTTTTGATAATTTTGCAATTGTACCAACCATCCCCCTTACGTGGAACTACTTGTAATCGTTCTACTCGTTCTCATAAACGGAATTTTCTCCATGTCAGAAATCGCGCTGGTCTCATCGCGAAAGTCAAAACTGGAAACCGCGGCCCGCAACGGTGACCGTCAAGCGGAGCACGCGCTTGAGCTTGCCAACTCTCCCAATCGTTTCTTATCCACAGTTCAGATTGGTATCACGCTTATTGGAATCCTCAACGGGGTGTTCAGTGGCGAGCGTATTACAAATGATTTTCAAGCGTACATTGAACAGTTTGAGTTACTAAAACCCTATGCTCACAGCATCGCCGTGGGTGGAGTTGTTCTTTTTGTAACTTATCTCTCATTGGTGTTAGGGGAACTCGTTCCCAAACGTATCGGGATGGCCAACCCCGAAGGCATTGCCAAGTTTATGGCAACGCCTATGAACTGGCTTTCAACCCTCACGTCTCCTTTCATTTGGCTCTTAGCTAAGTCAAGTGACCTGATTATGAAAATTCTTCGTATTACGCCTAAAAACCAAGCTCTTACCGAAGAAGAAATTAAAACTATTATTCAGGAAGGAACAACGGGTGGGGTTATTGACGAAATTGAACAAGAAATCGTGGAAAACGTTTTCCACCTTGGCGACCGCCGTATTGTTACGCTGATGACCAATCGTCAAGAAATGATTTGGCTTGATGCTGCCGATGAACCAGAAGTCAATCGAGCAAAAATCATGGAGTCAAAACATTCGGTGTACCCCCTTTGTAACGATGGTATCGACAACATTGTGGGATTGATTTACGTCAAGGATCTACTGGGAGAAGATTTAGACCAACAGTTGCTCAGGCTTGAAACGCTGGCACGAGAGCCGTTGTACGTGCCAGAAAACGTCAAAGCCTATCAAGCCCTTGAAAAATTCAAAGAGCGGCGTGTACACTTTGGGCTAATTGTAGACGAGTACGGTGCTACTTTAGGTATTGTAACCCTCAACGACATTATGGATGTTTTGGTGGGTGATTTATCCGAAACAAACGAATTCAACTATGACATTGTCGAACGCGAAGACGGTAGCTTTCTAGTAGATGCCCAGTTGCCTTGGGAAGATTTCCTTGACCACTTTGACATTATTGTCGAAAATGACAAAGAGCTTACTGGTTTTAATACACTTGGTGGATTTGCACTGCATATCATCAAAGATATTCCTACTACTGGAGAATATTTCAGTTGGCAGGAATATCGTTTTGAGATTATTGATATGGACAAAAGTCGCATTGATAAAATTCTAGTGCAACATATACCAGACGAAGGTATATTATAATAACTGCAAATTTTTGCAAAATTTTCAAAGCAGTTCAACACCTAATTGGCGAAAACCATTCAATTCAATATCCGAAGGCTTTAGACTCGTTACCAAAATGTCAATATCTTGTAAGTCGCACACTTTATAAGTCTCGACATTATGTAACTTTTCAGTAATGGCGCAAATAGCTACTTTTTTGGCTGCTTGCGCCATTTTTTGTTTGAGCACCGACTCTTCGTAGTGCCGTAACGTCACACCTACTTCTGGGTGTAGGCCGTTGAATCCCATTAAATATAAATCTACCCGAATATGTTCCAATTGTTTCATCACTTGGTTCCCAATCGTAATTTGATAGCGCTTGTGGTAAGTTCCTCCCAGTAAAATAGTTTCGATTTTAGGATATTCGTTTAGAACAGCGGCCAAAGGTAAACTGTTAGTTATCACTGTCATTTCCAGGTTTCTAGGAAGCTGTTCTGCGATATGAAAGTTGGTTGTCCCCCCATCCATTAAAATCGTTTTATGGTTATCAAATAATTTTTGAACCTTTCGAATCAAGGTAACTACCTCTTGTTGGTCGGCACCGTAATTTTGAGGATTTTTGAACGATAAATAGGTATTGGCTACGG
This sequence comes from Runella sp., assembly GCA_023254175.1. Classification (GTDB taxonomy): domain Bacteria; phylum Bacteroidota; class Bacteroidia; order Cytophagales; family Spirosomataceae; genus Runella. The sequence continues at coordinate 82,410 of JALQYJ010000106.1, forward strand.
CCCCACCGTGCACCTTTTTAAGCAGCCCTTTATCTTCCAATTCAATCACATCTCGACGAATACTATCGTACGAGACATTTAATAATTGGCTCAACTCTAATAGATTGATTTTTTGGTCACGATTGAGTTTCTCAATGATGAGCCTCTGGCGTTCTTCTTTTATCATAGGTCAATAGGTCTGAGGGTATCGTTTGAAAACTTTCTAATATTATTTTGCAAAAAAATGCAAAAAAAAGTTGCATTAAAATAAAAAGTTTGCATATTTTTGCATCGTTGATTCAATCACAACTTAACCTATGATAAAAAAACCTCGCGCTACCTTAGGGGTTTGTGTAGCTGCGAGGTTTTTCAAGAAATTCTTCTAAGATGATGTAGATAAAAAAACACACCCAGCCGAGACGGCTGGGTGTGTTTTTTATCTACAATTCACGAATACGAATATTTCGATACCATACTCTATCGCCATGGTCTTGCAACGCAATTTTCCCTTTTGCAAACTTACCAAAGCCATCCCACGTTTTAAATTTGCTATTGGCCACTAATGCGTCCCAGCCTTCTCCTTTGGTTGGGAACGTCACCATTTGCTTTCCATTCAACCAAAACGTACCCTGACCGTTTGAGATGACCATTTTAGCTTTATTCCACTCTCCTGCTGACTTTACGGCCGTTAAATCAGCGGGAGGAATCATGTCATACAATGAACCTGCTTTATGATTACCATTTTTACCAGCAAACGAATCAGGATGCTTGGCATCATCTAATACTTGCATTTCAGGGCCAGTACTATATGGGCAGCAGTATTTCTTATCTTCCACTACTCCCCACATTACGCCGCTGTTACCTTTTTCAGCAATTTTCCATTCAAGTTCCATTTCAAAATTTTCAAATTCTTGATCAGTGACCAAGTCCCCACCTCCTCGTGCTGTGAGCGTCATTGCACCATCTTCTATTTGCCATTTATCGGAAATTGGCTGTCCTTGTTTATTATAAACATGCCACCCAGTGAAGTCTTTACCATTGAAAAGTTTTTGCCATTTACCTTTTTTTTGCACAAATCCGCAGGTTAACATCAACACTGCTGCTGCAAAAACGAGTGTGTATTTGAATTTTGTCATGATACTAAAAGTGATAAAATTGAGAGTAACAAAAAATGAGTGGCCTACAAGTAGACCACTCATAAAAAAGGAACGATTGATAAAACTATACTTATTTTACTTTATTTTTTAGCAGGCTTTAGCGCCAAGGTATAGGGTTTTTTGGGATACTGCTGCACCCTACCCCAATCATAATTTTGTCCGTCAAGCCGTACTCAAACCCCAAACGGATGGTAGAACAATCTAGCCCAAACAAATTATAGCCCCCCGAATTTAGGATGTACAAAATTTTTATTTTAGGAAGAACAGAACACAAAATTTAAGCGCTAACAGTCAATGTATTTCCATTGGCACTTAGTTGGGCTTTATATAGCGTAAGAGCCTTCGTAGCAGGGCCTACTTCCACTGTTCCAGTAGTACTAAATTCGGATCCGTGGTTACTACAATAAAAATCATTTTGAGCAACTCGGTAGCTCACCTCTGTACCTTGGTGAGTACAGTCTTTAGACAATGCCACAATCGTGCCCTTGGCATTGGCTACAATAACGCTACCAACTACCACAAACTTTCCTTCTGTTTTTAGCGAAGAATAGGTGCTTGAGGTCAAATCTAGGGTAAAGTTAATAGCCCCCTTGCTTAAATCGGCGTTTCCTGTTAATCCAGCTGTCCCTGTGTTAGACCCAGTATTCGAACCTGTTGAACCCGATGGGGTTGGATCCGAACTCCCCGTTGAGCAAGCCATAAGGGTAGTACCCATGCAATAAAATGCCATAAGTGCGCTACTACTCAATCCTAATTCACGCAAAAATTTTCCTCTTTTGATTGTTTGCTGTTTCATATTGAAAAAAGTTAAGTAGGTGTCAAAAGTTTTGAATAGTTTGTAATTATTTGTTTATCAAAGAGTAATGCTCTGTTAATAGCGTCTAATCCCCATCGAAAAATGCTGAATGCTCTTCTTTGGTGGGTTAAAACAGGTATTTTCTTGGTTTGATTTTGATATTCACCGACCAGATACACCCACATAAAAGCAATACAGACAACGGCGAATAGTTTTTCAAGGCGTTTTTGGTCAGATAAATGAGTCCGTTCAATATTGAAACTGGCACTTTTAATAGCTTTGAAAAAGCATTCTATGGTCCACCTTTTGGCATATACCTGCATGGTTTTCTCATCAAATTGAAAAGTAGCAATGATAACAAGCTCCAGGCCCCCTTTGGGGTTAATGGTTTTCATACCTGTCAGATAGACCCATTGACCATTCAAAAGCAAGGGCTTATCCAAATAACGCACTTGGTGTAGAGGTAAATTATTGAACAACCAAAAGACTTTAAGTTCTTTTGACCTATGATGTACCATTAGATTTTCTCGTATTCTAAGGTAGAATTTGATAGGCTGTGTAGATAAAAACTCTACCCATTGTTGACCTATAAATTCTCGGTCAGCAATAATACATTCTATGGTTTCTATTCCAAACAATCTAATATATTTGACAATCACAGCCTTACGCTCATCTTGGTTGGAATTCCCTCGCTTATCTAACAGTGTCCATAACACAGGTAAACTAACACCATCAGCTATTATTGTCAAACATAGAATATTGAAGTTTTCACCTGCAAATTGCCAATTGGTTCGGTCTAAACTCAATTGATAGGGACCTTTTATAGGATTAATAGCCATTAACAGACGCGCAATTACATCAAAATCAATCCTATATTCACTAAAAAAGCGTTGTATTCTGCGTAAATTACTGCATATCTCTGCATCATTTAACACTACTGCATTGATGCTGTAAACAACGGTACGCGTGCGTATGAGAGACACTATGAGCATTTCTAAAAATTTGATACGGGCTTTATGACAAGGTAAATGCTTTTGCAGTTGTAATTCAATTACCGTATTTTTATCCTCCATGAGCCAATGAGGTTTGTTTTTTGAGTCTTGGTAAACCCATTTTACAAATCTTTTGGCTATTTGAAAAGTTTTGTCATCTACTCAGGAATAGTTCATATTTTCCATATATCATGCCCCCCTTAAGCTACTTCTTACTTATTGTCCGATTTAAACTTAAATCCAAAAACTCTTTCAAAAAACGACAATGATTTTTGATTCCTAACATTAGTTATTGATATTACATTTTTTTCATTCAAATCAATTATTTGATCTCCGTATTCAAGCCACTTAATAGACCACTTTTCGAATTCATCTATTAATTCAGAAGAAATAATTTGGTCATTATCCGGCAATGAAATATTTTCTATAAAAAAATTAATGTTTGAAGAGTTGGCAATTTCGAATAATTCAAGATTGTAATTTAACTCCAATTTTTGTTCTTTTTTGTCAAAAAGATAGTTGCATAATATTTTAATTAATATTAATTGATAGCCTGAACGGATATCATTTGATAGTCCTCCTAAAAAAATTCCTTTATTCTCATAATCCCAATTATTATTTTTTATTTCACTCAAAAATGTTTTGATAAACAAAGTTCGATCTAACAAAAATTCTTCTCGAAATTCATTAAATATCTTGTCATAGTCTGTAGAGGCAAAAGGATTACCCAAACTTGCAAATTCTTTCAAATATTGCATGCTGTTTTCAGTTATACTCAAATAATGAGTCTCACAACAAAACATGCCTTTCATGAATAATTTTACACTTGCTGAGTCCCATTTTCCACTAAGAGTATATTTAATTGTCATATTGTTTGAATTATACATAACGGTTTGCCGCTTTGCGAAGGCGGGGCTTTTCAGCACTAAACTTCATTATATGCACAAGGCTTGAATATAGCACTTCACTGTCATAGAAGCACACAACCCCCGCTTTTGCAAA
>JALQYJ010000113.1 GCA_023254175.1 Runella sp.
ACTACTAATTGATACTGCCTTCCAACAAAAGCAAATCCCTTACCCAATTCCAGTAAGAATTTTGTAATATGCTCCATCATGGCATTTTCGATTTCTCTTTCCAAAGCATCGTCTTCTAAGCCCAAAAAGTCAAAGTTGTAAGGGTTTTTTAGGGTTTCTTGTGCTAATTCTGATTGAGCTTCTGGTAAGGTATTGTTGAAGTTGCTAATCGATTTTCCTTTGGTTTCGAAATACTTGTGTTTGATGGCTAACGCTAAATGGTCTCTGTTCCAACCGTTTTCTATTGTAGCTTTACAGTAAAAGAGCGCTTCTTCTACGTTTTTTACTTTGCTAATGATTAATCTATTATGTCCCCACGGAATTTGTGCCACAAGCTGTGGCACAAATTCGTGCTTTGTGCTGTAAAAAAGATACCACTGCCTAATGGCATACAGATTTCTACGAGAAAAACCTTTGATAGTAGGAAAACTCAACTTTAAGTCGATGGAAAGTTGTTCTAAAACAGCCTCGCCCCAGTTCGCTGTTTTTTGTTTAATAACTATCTCTTCTGCCAATTGCCAATACATTTCCAGCATTTGCGAACTCACACTCACTGCTGCCTTGATCTGTGCAGCCTTTATTTGGTGCTTAATGTTTTCTAGCCAATGCTTATATGAAGTATCGAGTAAATTCATATTTCGTAACCCAGCGTTTTAAAGACTCCCAATAAATCTTTTTTGCTTTGTTCTTCTGCTTTCAGCAAAACGGCAAACTCGCTTTTCAAGGCATTCATTTTTTCGTCAAAGTCAATGTTCTCATCACGGTTTACAAACTCAATGTATTTGCTCGGCACCAAGGAAAAATCTTTTTGGGCTACTTCGTCAAACGAGGCGCAATAGCAGAACTCAGGTACATTTTGGTAGGCTGAGCCTGTCGAAGCCTGCCATTGGTGATAAGTACTTACCACTTTTTGAATGTCATCATCTGAAAATTGGGTGTATTTCTTTTCAAAAGGTTCACCCATTTGTCGCAAGTCCATAAACAGAATTTCTGTTGAACGGTCACGGTAGTTCCGGGTTTCATCACCTACTTTCTTGCTCTGTGCTTTCTTATTTTTGTTTACAATCCAAAGTGTAACGCTGATGTCGGTGGTATAAAACAAGTTTCTTGGTAATACCAAAATGGCTTCCACCAAATTATTTTCAATCAGCTTTCTGCGTATTTTATATTCTTCGCCACCGCCACTCAATGCACCATTCGCCAATATAAAACCTGCAATACCGTTATCGGAAAGTTTGCTCACCATATTCAAAATCCAACCATAGTTGGCGTTGCTTTTGGGTGGCACATCATAACCTCTCCAGCGTGGGTCGTCTGTCAATTCATTTTCTGCCCGCCAATCTTTTTGGTTAAAAGGCGGGTTTGCCATAATAAAGTCGGCTTTCAGGTCCTTGTGCTGGTCGTCCAGAAAGGTGTCGGCAGCTTTCTCGCCTAAGTTTCCGCTTATTCCACGTATGGCAAGGTTCATCTTTGCCAGTTTGTAAGTGGTGTTGGTGTATTCTTGTCCGTAAATGGAAATTTCTTTTTTGTTGCCGTGGTGGGCTTCAATAAACTTGATACTCTGCACAAACATACCGCCACTACCACAAGCGGGGTCATAAATGATGCCCTTGTAGGGTTCAATCATTTCGGCAATCAGGTTTACAATGCTTTTGGGTGTGTAAAATTCTCCTTTGCCTTTTCCCTCTGCCAATGCAAACTTGGAAAGGAAGTATTCATACACCTTGCCAACAATATCTTGCTTTGGGTCTTTGGTGGTGTCAATGTCGTTAATGGTGTCGAGCAACGAAGCCAACTTGGTTACGTCTAAGCCCAAACGAGAAAAGTAATTGTCGGGCAAAGCACCTTTTAGGGCTTTGTTGTTTTTTTCAATGGTATGCAGTGCTGTGTCAATTAATAAAGCAATGTCATTTTGTTTGGCTCTTTTGATTAGGTAACGCCAACGGCTTGTTTCTTCCAAAAAGAACACATTGTTCATATTGTAGAAATCAGGCATTTCAATATACTTTTCTTTTCCTTCCGCTATCAGTTTAGCACGATGTTCTTCAAATTTGTCACTGGCAAACTTTAAGAAAATCAGTCCCAACACTACGTGTTTGTATTCTGCCGGCTCAACGCTTCCTCTCAATTTATTGGCAGCTTCCCAAAGGGTTACTTCAATTGCTTTTTCTTTTAATTCTTTCTTCTGTTTCGCCATTTTCAGGTGTCAATATTTAAAATTTTTAATGTCTGCTAAGTTAAGTTTTATAGTTGCCTTGTCGACCTAAGTGCGTGGGCAAAACCAAATGTGCCATTTGCGGGTCGGGTTTTTAGCATGTGCCCCAACCCTCAAATATGCGAAAGTTTTGCGGTACTTTCTGTATTGTCCACTACCTTCTCCTGCTCAAAAATACCCGTACCGAACAAACAAAACAATGTCTTTCGTTTTGTTTCACCAAAAACTTATCAAACGGTAATGCGAAGGTAAAATAGGGTGAGGTACTGGTATTTATGTCGCTTTGTAAATATAAATAAAGATTAGTTACTCCAAAAAACTAATCGTCTAATTCCTAAAAATTCTTTAATAAGGGATGCTATTTCTGAGCTTGATGGATATGAGATGTTAGTCTAAATATTTGATATTCAGCGTATTGTGCTTATTTTTTACTGAAAGATGTCTAAACTTTTTCCAGTACCCATATAGCTTTAGAAAATCAATATCTCAGCAACGATTTTTAACGTATTCTGCTTTTAACTGCGGGCCAAAACGTCATTTCTCCCACTAGCGGCTGGGCGAGGAGGGTTTTGATGCGGTCGGGGTCGGTTTCTTGGCCAAATACCCACATCATTTTGGTGATGGCGGCTTCGGTGGTGATGTCGGCGCCGCTGATTACTCCAATCTTGTCAAACCACGTACTGGTTTGGTAGTGCCCTTGCATCACGCGCCCGCCGTCGCACTGCGATACGTTCATAATCACCACGCCTCGGTCGGTGGCGTCTTTGAGTTCTTGCAAAAACCACGGCAGCGTAGGGGCGTTTCCTGCGCCAAAAGTCTCTAAAATAACCCCTTTTAGGTGGTTAATCTCCAAAATTGAGCGTACTACGTTGGGCGTGATGCCAGGAAACAGTTTGAGAATTGCCACGTTTTCGTCGAGCGTGGGGCGTAGTTCAAAAACACTGCCTACGGCAGGCGTGGCAATGTAGGGGAGGTGGTACTCAATCGTCACACCGACTTCGGCCAACGGCGGGTAGTTGTCGGAACGAAAGGCGTTGAACTGCGAGGTTTCTTTCTTTTTGGCGCGGTTGCCACGGAGCAGTACATTCTGAAAATAAATGCACACTTCGGGGACAATCGGTTGGCCGTTGTGCTGCGCCGCCGCAATCTCCAAGGCCGTAATGATGTTTTCGCGGGCGTCGGTGCGGGCCACCCCGATGGGCAGTTGAGCACCCGTCAAAATCACGGGTTTTTGGAGGTGTTGGAGCATAAAACTCAGCGCCGAGGCGGTGTAGGCCATGGTGTCGGTGCCGTGCAAAATCACAAAACTGTCGTAAAAATCGTAGTTGCGCCGAATCAAGTGTCCTAGTTCCACCCACACGTCGGGGCGCATGTTGGAGGAGTCCATGATTTGCTCCAAGCTGGTAAAGGTGATTTCAAAATCGAGGCGTTTGATTTCGGGGAGTCGGTCCAAAATCTGTTCAAAATCGAACGGGACAAGCTGCCCTTTTTCATAGACCATACCGAGGGTTCCCCCCGTATAAATAACCAAGACCGCCGCCCGAGGGCGGTTGGGCAGTACTGGATTGATGGTGACGGTTTTGTAAGAAAACATACCTACTTACATTTTTAAGGCATTTTCGGTGGTTTTTTGGGCGATGGTTTCTAAGCTTACCTGCATCAAATCAGCTACGCGCTGTGCAATGAGCGGAATGTAGGCGACTTCGTTGCGTTTGCCTCGGTAGGGGACGGGCGCCAAGTACGGGCAGTCGGTTTCTAATACGATATGTTCTAAGTCGATGTAGGGGAGGACTTTGTCGAGTCCGCCGTTTTTGAAGGTTGCTACGCCGCCAACCCCTAGCTTAAAGCCGAGTTCGATGGCTTTTTGGGCTTCTTCCAACGTACCCGTAAAGCAGTGAAAAATGCCTTTGAGCTTCGGGTTGGCTACTTTTTCTATCAACTCCACCACTTCCCAAAAAGCGTTGCGGCTGTGTATGTCAATCCAGAGGTTGTGTTTGAGGGCGAGGTGGCACTGTACCAAAAAGGCTTCTTTTTGCTGTTCGACAAAGGTTTTGTCCCAGTACAAATCCATGCCTATTTCGCCAATGGCGACGAATTTTTTGGCCGATGGGCTTTCCTGCGCTTTGTTAAGCCATTCTTCTACGATGTATAGTTCTTGCTGAAAATCTTCTTTGACGTAGGTGGGGTGCAGGCCCATCATGGGCAAACATACGTTGGGGTATTGTTCGGCCAAGGCCATCATGCTGTCGATGGTCGTGTGGTCGCAGTTGGGCATCCAAATCTGCTGAATACCTGCTTGAAATGCCCGTTCTAGCATGGCTTCGCGGTCGTCGTTGAATACTTCGTCGTAAATATGAGCGTGAGTTTCTATCATTTTATAAATAGTAATTTTTTTAGTGTCGAGGGCAGCATGCAGAATGTCGAATTGTTGTGGGAGGGTTGCTCACAACCCGATATGGATTACAAAAGTTCGTCACTTGTCATTCAAAAATAGTTTCTTCCTTTCCACTGTGTGTTTTTGGTTGTATAAAAGTTAATCAGCATACTAAAGTTCATTCCGAGGTGATAAAACCAGAAAAACGGTGCACCTAACAGCATGCTGTTGAGCTGCAACCAACTGAGGCTCCCTACCAGCCATGCGGTGGTAAAAACGTAGCTGGCAAAGGTTAAAAAGAGGGCAATTTTTGGGAAAAAGAGGGCTAAAATGAGCAAAATTGGAATCAGTAAGCCGTTGAGATACACCCCAATCCGCTGTCCCCACGGCAGGGATAAGGCTCCGTACATCCAGCGTTTGCGTTGGATTAATAATTCTTGAAAGGTCGGAACAGGCTTTGAAATCGTCAACACGCGGCGGTCGAAGAGTTGCTCAAACCGAAATCTTTTTTCTAAAATAGCCCTGAAAAGTGCGTAATCTTCGGTGATTGAAAACGGAATGCCTTCGTAGCCCCCCACGGCGTCGTAGGCTTGGCGAGTGGTGGCCATGTTGTTGCCCATGGCCGTGACTGGTATGCCAAATAGGCCAAAAAGCCGCATGAGCGAGAGGTAAAAAAGCCACTCCATGCCCTGAAATAGGGCAAGTCCCCCATGAGGGAAGGTAGGCGTTTTCATAGTGGTGATGCCCGTAACTACCCCCACGTTGGGCTTAAAATTCCGCAGCATTTCTTGTATCCAATCGGCGGGCACTTCGATGTCGGCATCGGTAAAAAACAGGTACTCGCCCGTGGCTTGGTGAGCGAGCTGGGCCAACACATTGGTTTTTCCTTGTAGATTTGGAAGGGCGTTGGTGATGCTAATTAATTTAAAATGAGGCTTGTTGTGTATAAAGTTGCGAATAATGTCTGCCGTTTCGTCGGTTGAGGCATCGTCACCTACGAGCACTTGAAGGTGCGTTTTGGGGTACGAAAGCGCCTCGACCGACTGCAAACATTCGAGAATATTGGTAGCTTCGTTGCGTGCGGCAATAAGAATGGAGACTTTCTTCACAAGTTTATTTTTTCAACAAAGGTAAACGACAGCATTGGAACAAAAACATAGGTTTTCGGATTTATGTAATCAATCCTCGGTGAATCATTCCTAAATCAAAAAAGCAATGACGGGAAATCGACTTATCAATAAAATTAAAAAAAGTGCCCTTCTTGAGCGGGAAGAACAGCGCATAGATTTGGGGTTTGGAACGCAACTTACGGGGATGCAAGGAAGGTTGGTAAACCCCGACGGAAGTTTCAACGCCAAGCGGGTCAACGTGTCTTTTTGGGCGTGGGCTGATATTTTTCACCGCCTAACGTTGCTGTCTTGGCCGCAATTTTTTGTCGTGGTTTTTCTGATTTATTTTGTGGTCAATTGCTTGTTTTCACTCTTATACATGTTGATAGGAGTAGAGCATTTGCAAGGGATTCATGGAACTGAAATGACTGATAAATTTTGGGGAGCTTTTTTCTTTAGTGCGCAAACACTCACTACGGTTGGGTACGGGCACGTAGCTCCTGTTGGATTAATCGCAAGTGCCTTATCTTCGGTAGAGTCGTTGGTAGGAGTATTAGGTTTTGCCATTGCAACGGGGTTGGTGTACAGCCGTTTTTCACGCCCTGTACCTAAGATATTGTTTAGTCGACGTGCTATCTTTGCACCGTATCTGGATATTAACGCTTGGATGTTTCGGATGATAAATGAAAGCCCAAACGAATTGGTGGATGTGAACGTTTCGGTGTCTATCTCTCGTTTGGAAACACTTCCTTCGGGGCAACGTACTCGAAAATACTATCCATTAAAACTAGAACGTAGCCAAGTTAATTTTTTTCCGATGCACTGGACAATAGTACATCCTATTACAGAGGAGAGTCCACTTTACGGGGTGACAGAAGAAGGGTTGAAGGACTCCGACACCGAGATATTGGTGTATATTCGTGCAACAGAGGAAACATTTTTACAACCTGTTCATGCACGGTATTCGTACCGACATGAAGAAATATCGTGGGGGGCTAAATTTAGACCGATGTTTGATGGCTCCAAAGTGAACGGAGTTGTGAGAGTGGATGTCCAAAAGATACATGAATTTGATCATGTTCCTCTCAATTAATAGTTGTTAACATACAAAAATTATGAGTCAATCGAATGAGCCAAAAGAGGTAAAAAAGCTTACCTCCAACTATGCCAAATACTCAGGTATAGCGTTTCAGATGCTAGGAACCATCGGGCTTGGGGTGTATGCGGGATTAAAGCTCGACGAATGGCTGAAGTTTAAATTTCCGCTTTTTACGTTGGTGCTTTCATTAGGCTCCGTGGGGGCGTCCTTGTACCTTATGATTAAGCAAGTGAAGAGCGAATAAAATACTATGCTAAAGACGATACTATTTACAGCAATTATCGGAATTGTATTTTTTACAGCCGAATTTTTTGGTTTTGGCTCCATTTTGCCAAAAGAAAAGTGGTTTATTTTGGCCTTTTTTTTCTCATTATCTATGCTTCAACACAGATTATTATCCTTTGGTTTTCAGGATGATAACGACAAATTTGTGCAGTTTTACCTAGCCTCGGCGGTGATAAAGCTGATTTTGTGTATCGTATTTGTTGCCGTATTTGTCTATTTGCAAGTAAATGAGGTAGTTTCTTTCATCATTACTTTTTTTGCATTATATTTATTTTATACTTGCTTTGAAGTTGTCGGAATGTATCGTAACTTGCGCCGCGATTTGAAACCGTAGAGCAATAATGAAACATATTTCAATCCGTCTATTTGTACTTTTCTTATTTTTAGCGGCTGTCGTATCTCCGCAAGTAATGGCTGAAGAACCTCACAAGCACGGTGAGAAAGAAAAATTCAACGCAGGTGAAATGATTATGCACCACGTCGCTGATGGCCACGAATGGCATTTTGCAACGATTGGACATACCCATATTTCTATTCCTCTCCCTGTCATCATTTACGATGAAAACAAGGGTTTTAAAGTGTTTTCATCGAGCCATTTCTATCATAGCAAAGACGGTATCTACGAAGGATATAAAATGGAACATGAGCACATCACCGCATTGGACGGTTCTCATGTGAAAGACTTCTCAATCACCAAGAACGTAGCGTCGTTGATTCTCAGCTTTGTACTGTTATTGACTATCTTCTTGACAGTGGCAAAATCCTACAAAGAGCGCGCTGGAAAGTCGCCAAAAGGATTGCAATCAGCCCTTGAGCCGATCATTATCTTCATCCGGGATGAAGTAGCAAAAAGCAATATCGGTGAAAAACACTACCGTCGTTTTACGCCCTATTTATTGACATTGTTTTTCTTTATTTGGATTAATAACTTGTTAGGTTTGCTCCCAGGCGGTGCCAACTTGACAGGAAATATCGCTGTGACATTGACGTTGGCTGTAATTACGTTTATCGTCGTAAACTTCAATGGTAAGAGCACTTATTGGACGCACATTTTTGCTATGCCTGGCGTACCAAAATGGATGTTGATTATTTTGACACCCGTCGAAATCGTCGGTTTGTTTATGAAACCTTTCTCCTTGATGGTTCGTCTTTTTGCCAACATCACTGCTGGTCACATTATCTTGTTGAGCTTTTTGAGTATGATTTTCATTTTTGAAAGCATTGCCGTAAGCCCAGCAGTTGCTATTTTCTCTACCTTTATCAATCTTATTGAGTTGTTGGTAGCGGCTTTGCAAGCCTACATTTTTACTGTACTTACTGCTTCGTACATTGGAGCCGCAGTAGAAGAGCATCATCACTAATTTTACAAATTTAATTTTCTCATATATAATCAATTATAATCATGTTGCTTAACATTTTGCTTCAAGAAGCCGCTCAGAGCAGCGCATCACTTGGTTACATGGGTGCCGCTATCGGTGCTGGTCTAGCTGCCATCGGTGCAGGTTTGGGTATCGGTCGTATCGGTAGCTCAGCTATGGAAGGTATCGCTCGCCAGCCAGAAGCTTCTGGAAAAATTCAAGGTGCGATGTTGATCGTTGCGGCTTTCGTTGAAGCCGTTGCCCTCTTCGGTGCCGTTATCGCCTTGTTGGTAGTTTTGTTGAAGTAATTCATTCTCCTACCAAAAAGTGGTTTCTTGACCGTTGTTTGCATTAGGCATCAGCATCCGTTAGTAACTACTTAAAAATACACCATTCTCCAGTTGCAAGCAGTAGGCAAGCTTCTGGAGAATGATTAGTAAATAGAAACTCATAAGCTATTTCAATATCATGGAATTAGTAACCCCCCAACTCGGCCTCATATTTTGGCAATTAGTATTCTTCGGAATGTTGCTGTTCTTGTTGGCTAAACTTGCTTGGAAACCAATTTTGTCAAGCTTGAGCGAGCGTGAACACCAAATTCAAAGTGCTTTGGACTTGGCTGAGAAGACACGTGCTGACATGGCGAAATTACAAGCAGATAACCAAAAACTTTTGGCAGAAGCTCGTTTAGAACGTGATGGCATCTTGAAAGCAGCAAAAGAATCGGCTGATCGTATCATCGCAGATTCCAAAGACAAAGCAGCATTGGAAGGTAAGCGTATCATCGAAGATGCGCGCGAAACCATCAACAACGAACGTGCGGCTCTTGTTGCGCAAATGAGAAAAGAAGTGGTAACCATTTCGCTTGAAATTGCTGAAAAGGTTCTCCGCAAAGAATTGAGTGACAAGTCGTCGCAAGAACAACTTGTGGCTGATTTGGCCAAATCAGCTAGACTTAACTAAGCGCCAAAACAATGTCTGAATCTACCGTAGCTTTACGATACGCTAAGTCATTGATTGACTTGGCACAGGAAAAAAATGTAGTGGAAACTGTTTATAAAGATATGGTTCTTTTCAAAACAGTGGCCGACGATAATCGTGCGTTGATGCTGGCATTGAAAAGCCCCGTTGTGCGTCACGATAAAAAACTTGCAATTCTTAATGGTGTGTTTAGAGATAGAGTTGACCCTGTATCGTTCAGTATCTTCAATATCATCACTCACAAAAACCGCGAAGCTATTATGAATAGCATCGCCGAAGCATTCATCAAGTTGTACGATGAGCGTAAAGGAATCGTTAAGGCTTATATCACTTCTTCAACTCCATTGACAGATGCTTTGCGTAAGCAATTTATCTCGATTGTGGCAGAAGCCACTGGAAAGACAGTAGAGCTTGAAGAGAAAGTAGACGAGAAACTAATCGGAGGGTATATTCTTCGGGTAGGCGACCGTCAGGTAGATGCGTCGATTCGTAAGCAACTGAATGACTTAAAATTAAAGTTACTCAATTAAGGTATTTTTTTATCTGCTTAGAGTGACAGAAGCCCTCTCTGCTTTGCGGAGAGGGCTTTTTTTGTGCTATATTTCATCAAAAATGGCCTCAATGGCCTCGGCCAAGGCTTCGTCTTTTTCCGTGACCATATTGCCTGCATCGTGGGTAGTAAGCTCAATCTTCACTTTGTTCCAGACATTCGACCACCACGGGTGATGATTCATGGCCTCAGCAACTTCGGCTACTTTGGTCATAAAAGCAAAAGCCTCTTTAAAGTCTTCAAATTCGTATTCACGAACGAGTTTGTTGTTTTGTTCTATCCACATCTGATTTATTTTGTTAAGAAGTTGTATCATTTATAGGTTTGTTAGCAACCCTTTTTTGAGGTTTTGAGCAACCTCAAGCACTATAGTGTACTTCTAAATAATTTGATGGAAATGGCAATGAGAATTAACCCGAATATTTTACGTAAAACGTCGGTGCCTGCTGTTCCCAATTGGCGCTCAATCCAAGCAGAGGAACGAAGTACAAAATAGATAAAGACAAGGTTAATTAAGATGCCAACAACGATATTTATCTCTTGGTAGGCGGCTTTGAGAGAAAGAATGGTCGTCATAGTTCCTGCGCCTGCAATCATGGGAAAAGCGATGGGAACAATGGACGTAGCGTTGGTATGTACAGCGTCGTGTTTGAAGATATTACGTCCTAGAATCATCTCAAGACCGATTAAAAAGAGAATGAGCGCCCCCGCAACGGCAAAGGAGGCAACATCGACCCCAAAAAGCTTTAAAATCTCTTTTCCGACGTATAAAAAAGCAATCATTAATCCCCCCGAGACCAAGGTAGCACGACGGGCATTGATACCCCCCGCTTTTTTACGGAGGTCGATAATGATGGGAATTGCCCCTAAAATATCAATGACAGAAAATAGAATGAGAGTGATGGAAATAATCTCTTTGATGTTGAAGGAATCCATAAGAAATGGTATTGAGTTGATGACAAACAAAGATACTATATTATATTTTACCGTTTATCCTTGATTTTTACCGTTTTCCTCAGACTTAAAAACATTTTAGCCAAGTACCTTGCATCGCAAAGTACCTTATATTAACTTTGTACCATGGATTACCAATTAACAGCCATTTGAAAATAAATAAAGTAGTGCTGAGCGATAGACGCTCTAACAAGTTCAGCCATGACGTTAAATCAAAAAATTCCAAAACATGACAGTAGCATGAATATTGAGAACGCTCAAGTGCAAATGCGCAAAGGAATTCTAGAGTTTTGCATTATGCACATCATTTCTCGCGGCGAGGTATATGCCTCGGATATGCTTGATGAACTCACCTCCGCCAAAATTATGGTCGTAGAGGGAACGCTTTACCCGTTATTAACCCGCCTCAAAAACTCGGGCTTGCTCGATTACAAATGGGTGGAGTCGCAGTCGGGGCCGCCGCGTAAATACTACGTACTAACCGAAACGGGAAAAAAGTTTTTGGACGAAATGCAACAAACGTGGCACGAGCTTTCTGACTCTGTGAACACAATTGTGCAAAAAACACAGCATTTAGAGAACGAAAACACAGAGTCATCTACTAACTAGATTTGCCATGAAAAAGACTATAAGCATTAATATCGCCGGTCTAATTTTTTATATTGAAGAGGACGGATACGATAAATTAAAAAACTACCTAAACTCTATTCAGAAGTATTTTTCGTCGTACGAAGACAGTAAAGAAATCATTTCTGACATTGAAAGTCGTATTGCCGAAAAGTTTTTGACCAAACAAAAATCAGCTGAACAGCAGGTTATTGCGCTTGATGACGTAGAGCAACTTATCAAAAGTATGGGGACCGTGGCCGATTTTGAAGCCATCGAAGAAGAAGAGGATTTGGCAGATTCGAAAGAAACGGTGGAAACTGCGGGGGAACCTAAACGCGCAAAAACCGTAAATGAAACACTTTCGACTCCATTTACTCCCAAAAAACTCGTGAGAGATACCAAGCGTAAGTTGATTGGAGGGGTATGTGCAGGAATTGCTCATTACTTCAACACCGATCCGCTTTTGGTTCGTTTGGTCTTTTTGTTCTTCTTCTTGGGCTTACCTGTGGGTGGCGGAATAATTGGAGACGGAGCTGAGGACATATTTGGCCCCATTAGCGGATTTATATTTATTGTTTATATCGCGTGTTGGGTGGCCTTCCCAGGTTCAACGACGTTGGAAGAGGATGTGAATTTGAAGAAGTTTTATCGTGACCCTGATAAAAAAGTCGTTGGAGGAGTAGCGGCTGGAGTAGCTGCTTACTTCGGCATAGATTTAGGGGTTGTTCGATTTGCTTGGGTACTGAGTATCTTATTGTTTGGCTCGGGGTTGTTGTTGTACATCGTTTTGTGGCTCATTACCCCGAGAGCCAATACGTTGACTGAAAAAATGGAAATGACAGGGCAGCCTATTACCCTCGAAAACATTGAAACGAATGTTAAAAAGGCGCTTCAACCCGAACAGCAAAAAGAAGAAAGTGTTCTAACAAAGTTGTTGCTTTTACCTTTCCGTGCCATCGCTGCTATTTTCAATGGTCTGACCCCCTTGATGCGATTCTTGGTAGTGGTCATGCGCCTTTTTGCGGGCTTTATATTAGTGATGTTGGGTGCAAGTGCGCTGATTGGACTTATCACTGCGTTGTTTACTGTGTTGGGCTTAGGCTCCTGGGATTTTGGGTCGATTGATAGCGATTTTATGCCGCTCAACTTCTTTTTGGGAGAAGTAACTCCACTTGCCTATGTGTTCTTGTTTTTGGCTATTGGCGCACCTTTTGCGATTATTGCTTGGTTGGGCGTGTCGTTATTGACCAAAGAAAACAAGTTTACTCCTTCTATTTGGCAAACATTACTAGGGTTGTTTTTGGTTGGAATTATCGGAACCACAGTGTACGGTGTTCGTTACGGCTCCAACTTCCGCCGCAATGGTAGTGTAGAGAAAGTACAAAATTATAAGCTTTCAGCTAGCCCTATTTTGTTGGAATTGAGTGATAGTGTCGACGGAGATAATTATAACAATACGCATTTGGACTTAGACGGGTATGAAGGGACAGACGCCAAACTTGAGCTAGAGTTTCGTTCACAAGGTCGTTCGCGCCAAGACGCCGAATTTAATGCTTCAAACATCATTTATAACGTAAAGCAAAGCGATTCGTCGTTGGTGTTTGACGAAGACTTCTCGTTGTCGGACAAAGCTTCACGTTTTAGAGGACAAAATGTTCGTATGCAACTTTACATGCCTTACAACAAGACCTTCAAAATGACCCGTGACTTTTACGATCATTTTTGGGGGGTGCGTCAGCGCAGCCAATATGAATACGATTTAGAGGTCAATGACGAAAAATTCAAAACCTTACAATGGACGATTAAAGCGGATTCGGGCTTGGTTTGCCTTAATCGTGCAATTGTAATGGAAGAACACGATGGAAGCTATGGCGACAGCGATAGCCATATAGACGAGATTAGTGGAGGCATTGAGTCGGGATTGAACGAAGCATTTGACAAATCATTTGAAGGAAGAGGCGAGTTGGTCAAACAGTTTGACCTTCGTAGTTTCGATAAAGTTAGAGTAGGGGGAGCTTTCGTCGTTCGTATTCAGCAAGGTGATGGGTTTAAAGTAGTGGCCGATGGGCGTGAAGAGGATTTGGACGAAATCGAAGCAAAAGTAGAAGATGGAGTACTTAAAATACAAAGCCGTAAGAGAATCAAATTGTTTGAAAATAGTAAAAGGATAGGCATTACTATTACCATGCCTAAACTTAAATCGGTGGATTTGTCGGGGGCTACTTTGACTAAAATCACAGGATTTTCAAACAGCGGTGACTTAAAAGTGGAAATTTCGGGGGCATCAAAAACGTTCATTGATGTAAACCTACAAGAATTGAAATTGGACGTTTCGGGTGCCTCAAAAGTAGAACTTCACGGTAAAGTAAATACGCTTGAGGCCGATTTGTCGGGAGCGTGTATGCTAGATGCCGAACAAATGCAGATTCAGAATGCGAACGTAGATGCTTCAGGGGTAAGTAAAGCGAATTTAGGTTCAATTCCAAATCTTCAGTCGTCTGCTTCTGGAGCAAGTAGGATTCATCGACAAGGAGAATAGTAGTTTATTTGTACTAAGAAATGGAGAGGGATGACCAACGGTTAGCCCTCTCCATGTTTTTTTTAGCCATTGAATAATAATAAATTTATATGCTTGATGCTGTTTTCATAGTCGTACGGAGATTGAGGTCAAAAGTTACTTTCAGACATCAACTGAAGCGATGAAAAACTAAAAAGGAAACTAATGAGAAATAAAAGTCGAAAATAAAATCTAAGAATATTATTTTAGGCACTTTTTTTGCAGAGTACTGACAAACTCATTTGGTAATGGAGTACTTGTTTGTACTTAAAAGAAGTTGAAACCAAAACGTTCCAATTAAGTGAAATTCTGGGTATTGGCACTTTTTTTGATGGTATACTAAGTTAGTTCTGACTTGGTCAAAACCAACCTATAGATATGTTAGAGAATTCAAGATATTATTGGGTAATGTTAGTGATACTAATAGGAAGTCTCGCATTGGTAGAATCGTGTCGGTCTAAAGGCAGAGAAGAGGTTGAACCTATCGACTCAACGGCATTGTCAACGTGTATTTTGCTGACTGAAAAAGTAAACGATATTTTGTTACGCTCATACGAATACGATACTACGCGCCATTTGGAGCGAATACTGGAATACACAGGTATCCAGCCTGGAAATAAAGTTATTAAAAGATATACTTTTGAATATGACTCTAAGTATAAATTGGTTCGAATCCGTGAAACTAACCTAGCCGTAAAAGACAATAGTTTTATTTACGAATTGGATTATGGAAGTAACTCAAGGTTGAGTACCATTCGTCCGTTTAGGGTCTATAACTCAGGGCCTAAGTTGGAGGATTCGTTGAAGATAGTGTACGGTGCAAATAATCGTATCTCGGAAGTAAAATCAAAAACAGGACTTATCTCAAAATGGGAATATGATACAGCAGCAAACGTAAAAAAATGCTTGATTCGTAAGCCATTTTCCCAAACCGATAGCCTCATTGCAGAGTACGGTTCGTACGATGATAAAGTAAATATCTACGCGTTTTCGGAAGGGATGCAACTGGTAAATCTCTTGAGCGGTCGACCACATAGCCGAAGAAACCCACTGGTCTACGTGACGGGTGGGCAGAGTGTGGAGGCATCGTATCAGTATAACTTCAAGCGAGTGCCAACTCAAGCTGTGTTGAAGTTTAAATCTAGCAACAATGTACTTCGCGAAACTGTCTTTTCGTACGAATTGAACTGTAAATAGTCTCTTTTATTGGGAGACTGTAAAATGAACTCTGTCTAAAAGTTTTAACTTTAATACAGAGTTCATTTTACAGTCTCAATTGATATTATTGGCGGA
>JALQYJ010000154.1 GCA_023254175.1 Runella sp.
GGTGTTCACCTCTTCCCATTCCGAACAGAGAAGTTAAGCCCCACTCCGCCGATGATACTGCAATAAAATGTGGAAAAGTAGGTATCCGCCACAATATTAAAATCCCGAGAGGAGCTCACAATGAGCTCCTCTTTTTTTATGCTTACAATATCCGCTGCTCCTAGATTAATCTCAAAAGATGCAGATTAATCTATTGAATTAGACATTTTTCTACTTTTGTGATAGTAAGTATAAGTGTGAGCGATTGATAGTATAATAAAATACACCACATTTGTACATTTGAACAAAAAATACCAATCCAACTTTGACCTTCGGATGAAGCAGATTCTCCTTATGGATGGGCCAGACCACAAAGGGCTCATCTACCAAGTCACTCATGTGCTGTACAATCACAACCAAAATATTATTAGCCAAGACGAATACGTGAGTCCATCGGGTCAGTTTTTTATGCGTACTGAATTTGAGGGAGAGGGGAATCCGAAAAGTATATTGGATGATTTAACAGCTACGCTTCCCACGGGGCTTAACCTACGGCTGAATCCCAAAAAAAAGAAAGACGTGGTGTTGTTTGTGACTAAAGAGCATCATTGCCTTGGCGAGTTGTTGATACGATACGCTTTTGATGAACTTGACGCAACGATTCAGGCGGTGATTAGCAACTACAACGTTCTTCAGCCGCTAGTCAGTAAGTTTGGGATTCCGTTCCATTTTATTTCTCACGAACACAAGACGCGCGAAGAGCACGAAAAGGTGATTTTACGCACCCTCGAAATCTATCAGCCTGAGTATCTGGTGTTAGCTAAATACATGCGCGTGCTTAATTCGGATTTTGTGAAACACTATCCCAATCGAATTGTCAATATTCACCATTCTTTTTTACCTGCCTTTATTGGGGCTAATCCGTACCGACAAGCGTACGACAGAGGCGTAAAAATCATCGGAGCTACGGCACATTTTGTGAACGATAATTTGGACGAAGGCCCCATCATCGCCCAAGATGTGAAAGAAGTAGACCATCGTTTGACGGCTTTTGATATGGCTACCCTCGGTAAAGATACCGAAAAATCAGTGTTATCGAAGGCATTGAAGCTGGTTTTCAACGACCGTGTATTTATTCACGGTAACCGAACGATTATTTTGTAAAATAGCATTAAAGCAGTATTTTTTTCTACTTTTTTGTAGACGTTTCCGTATCTTGCACCGTATTTGACCCTAATAACAACTAACCTCCCAGCAATTAAAATGCAAAAACTTCAAACCCTAGACTACTTAGTATTTCTTGTGTACTTTATCGTAGTGGCAGGCTACGGTTACTGGATTTACCAACGAAAAAAATCAGCTGAAGCAAGTACCACCGACTTCTTCCTAGCCGAAGGTTCACTGACGTGGTGGGCGATTGGTGCCTCTCTTATCGCCTCCAACATTTCGGCAGAGCAGTTTATCGGAATGTCAGGAAACGGATTTTTGATGGGACTTGCCATTTCTACTTACGAATGGATGGCGGCAGCAACGCTGCTGGTCGTGGGGATATTTTTTATGCCTATCTACCTAAAGAATAGAATTTTTACCATGCCTCAGTTTTTGAATCAACGCTACAATACCACCGTTAGCTTGATTATGGCGATTTTCTGGTTGTTTTTGTACGTGTTGGTGAACCTAACTTCAATTTTGTTTTTAGGGGCTTTGGCAGTATCTACCATCTCAGGAATTGACTTTACGCTTTGTATGTGGTGCTTGGCCATTTTTGCCGTTTTAATTACGGTAGGAGGGATGAAAGTAATTGGTTATACCGACGTAATTCAGGTATTTTTCTTGATTTTAGGAGGTTTGGCAACAACTTATCTTGCCATGGATTTGGTATCGCAAGAGTTTAATGCACCAGGTTTGGTAGGGGCGTTTAAAACTATGATGGAACGTTCGGAAGACCACTTCCACATGATTTTTAAGGAAGGACACCCGCAATACATGGCACTTCCAGGGCTTACCGTATTGATTGGTGGGATGTGGATTGTGAACCTCAACTATTGGGGATGTAACCAATACATTACGCAACGTGCCCTCGGTGCCGACCTCAAAACGGCTCGTGAAGGAATTTTATTTGCCGCATTTTTAAAGCTTTTGATGCCAATCATCGTGGTTTTACCAGGGATTGCCGCTTATACGTTGTACCAACACGGTTTGTTCCAAAGCGAAATGCTTGAAGGGGGAGAGCTAAACCAAGACCGTGCATATCCAGTATTACTCAACTTATTGCCAGTGGGTTTAAAAGGGCTTTCGTTCGCGGCACTAACGGCGGCGATTGTGGCGTCATTGGCTGGAAAAGCAAACAGTATTTCGACCATTTTTACGTTGGACATTTACAAAAAATACATTGCTCCAGAAGCTGATGAGAAAAAATTGGTTTGGATGGGACGTGTGACGATTGTAGTAGCGATGGTGTTGGCTATCGTGATTTCGCCATATATGGGTATTGATAAAAAAGGAGGATTCCAATTTATTCAAGAAATGACAGGATTGGTTTCACCAGGGGTATTTGCAGCCTTCTTGTTAGGGTTCTTTTGGAAAAAGACCAACTCTGCGGGGGCTATGTTTGCGATTGTGGGTGGTTTCTTATTGGCGTTTTCAATGCACAACAACTGGCTCCCAGGCGCCGACTGGTCAACGGTTCCGTTCCTTGACCGTATGGGGATTGTGTTCCTCATCTGTGTGGCAGTAATGATTGCCCTTGGACTTTGGAAACCAAGTGATAAAGGACTTGAAATTGATGCGT
The DNA here is from genome assembly GCA_023254175.1 of Runella sp. Classification (GTDB taxonomy): domain Bacteria; phylum Bacteroidota; class Bacteroidia; order Cytophagales; family Spirosomataceae; genus Runella. The sequence continues at coordinate 2,771 of JALQYJ010000154.1, forward strand.
CGATGTTCCGTGTGAAAGGTACATTTGCCGTTGGAGCAGCGATTGTCGTAGTTATTGTTGCCATTCTCTACACGGTGTTCTGGTAAGCCAAATATTCGTTTTTTAGTAAAAATCCTCTGTTGGTAAGTCTAGCAGGGGATTTTTTTTATGTGGGTACATTAAACCTATTTCCTCCGAGTGTTTCTAAGAAAAAAACAGTTCAAGGAAATAGTATGGAAGCAAATTCACACCAGCGTCAGCTTCAGCACTTTTTTTGGAGGGCAGGATTTGGGGCTTCTCCCGATGAGGTAAAAGCGGCTCTCTCTGCTCCTAAACATCGGGTTATCAAGCATTTTATTCGAGATAGTAAAGAGGTTCATGACTTCAATGTCGTTGAGCCAATGCCCTATTTTTCATTGCGAAACGATAAACGTGCCATGAAAGTCAGTCCGATCCAAGAACTTGACGAAATCAAAGACAAGTTAAAGGCTGTAGCCGAAGAGCGTCGAGAAAGCATCAGAAATTTAAACGATGCATGGGTGGCTCGAATGGGGCAAGGAACGGGAGCTTTTCGGGAAAAAATGACCTTCTTTTGGCACAACCACTTCGCGTGTCGGAGTAGAATAGCATTGTTTGTTCAGCAGCAAAACAATACCTTGCGCCGCCATGCCCTTGGTAAGTTTAGCGATTTGCTGATGGCTATTTCCAAAGATGCGGCCATGCTTCAATTTTTGAATAACCAACAAAACCGTAAAAAAAGCCCCAACGAAAACTTCGCCCGTGAAGTGATGGAGTTGTTTACGCTGGGGCGTGGAAATTATACCGAAACCGACGTAAAAGAAGCGGCAAGGGCGTTTACGGGCTGGGGGTTTAATGGTTCAGGCGAGTTTGCCTTTCGACAACTATTCCACGACGAAGGACCCAAAACGATTTTTGGTAAAACGGGCAACTTCACGGGAGAAGATGTAGTTGATATGCTACTTTCCAACCCCAAAACGGCTCAGTTTATTTCTGCGAAACTGTACCGCTATTTTGTTAATCAAAAAGTAAATCCCGAGCACGTCGAAGCACTGACAAATCGCTTTTTACGCACTGATGGTGACATTTCGGAAGTGATGGAGTATGTATTTACGCAGGACTGGTTTTACGCCCCTACCAATATTGGAGCGCAAATAAAATCGCCCGTAGAATTACTAGCGGGAATGCAGCGGACGCTTCAGATGGATTTTGTGGATAAAACCCCTGTTTTGTATGCTCAAAAGCTATTGGGACAAACGTTGTTTAATCCCCCCAACGTGGCGGGCTGGCCTTCGGGAACGGCCTGGATTGATAGCTCAAGTTTGCTGACACGAATGCAGCTGCCAAAAGTACTTTTTCGCAACGAAATGCTAGCGGCAAGTGTAAAAAAAAGTGGAGATGCGAACGAAGAAGCGGTGAAGCGGAAAAATAAATTTGAGGTAACGATGAATTGGGAAAAGTTTTCTTCCTTTTTTGACTCTTTTTCTGAACAAGAACTTACCGAAGCGCTGGCATCACATTTGATACAAGTACCTATTAACAGCTCTTTATTACAACAAATTGATAAACAAGGAAGTGCGTCAAGTCGTGTCGAACGAGTGAAACAGCTGACGGTAGCGCTGATGTCAATTCCTGAGTATCAAGTATGTTAAACACACTACCTAACTACTACTAGCACCATGAAACGCCGTGAATTTTTAAGAAATACGACTTTTACAACCGCAGGCTCGTTATTAGTCCCTCAGTTTTTGAAAGCCTACGAAACGCAGTATTCCGCACCTTCTACGCTCAACGAAAAAGTGGTCGTTATCATCCAATTATCAGGAGGGAACGACGGACTCAATACAGTGGTGCCGTTTCGGAATGATATTTATTACCGCGAACGGCCGTCTATCGCCATAAAATCAACGAATGTACTACGCCTAAACGATGACATTGGGCTGAATCCTGCCCTTGAAACAATCAAAGAACTATACGACAATGGGTTGGTTTCGATTATCAATAATGTAGGCTATCCCAACCCTGACCGCTCGCATTTTCGCTCGATGGATATTTGGCAAACGGGAAGCAGCGCCAGCGAGTATCTGTCAACGGGCTGGATTGGGCGTTATTTAGATGCACAATGTGCGGGTCAAAGTGTCAAAATCGCTCCGCACCAAGCCCTCGAAATCGATGATACGTTGAGCTTGGTGTTGAAAGGGAAAAATTTGAACGGATTAGCACTTCAAAATCCTGAAAAGCTATTTTCCCAAACCCAAAGCGGTTTTGTAAAGGCTAATTCAAAACTAGCCCCTGCTGATGACCACGAAAATGTGGCGTATCTGTACAAAACCTTGGCAGAAACCGTGTCGTCGGCGGAGTATGTGTATAACAAAGCAAAAATACACAAGTCGAGCAAAATGTACCCTACGACCGAGTTGGGTAAAAGCCTAAAAACCATTGCGGAACTGATTACCTCGGGTGTAAGTACGCGGGTGTATTACGTATCGCTATCGGGTTTTGATACGCACATTCGTCAAAACGACCAACAAGACCGCCTTTTGCGTCAATACGCCGAAGCGGTAGGTGTGTTTGTGGATGATTTAAAGTCAACTAACCGCCTTGACGATGTGATGATTATGACTTTCAGTGAGTTTGGGCGTCGCGTCAAACAAAATGCTTCAAATGGAACCGACCACGGTACGGCCAACAACGTATTTGTCATTGGAGGCCCACACCGTACCACACCCATCCTTTCAGAAGCCCCTGATTTGACGGATTTAGACAATGGTGACCTCAAATACAAAATAGATTTTCGTCAAATATACGCTTCCCTACTTGATAATTGGCTCAAAGCTGATTCACGTTTGGTACTTGGCCAGGCGTTTGAGCCTGTACGGTTGTTTGGATAGGGTAACGCCTCTTACATCACTATGACAGCTACATTGATATGTGTATTATTGCTTGCTAGAAATAGCCTGCTCTCGAATACCATAATCAGTAAAAGCCCCAAAGTGCGATTAACTTGCTTAGCCGTACTTTGGGGCAACTCTTATTTCTTATTTGGCTTATTCACCAATTCGTCATTTGATTTAATTTGCTTCTCTCAGCAATCCACGGCGACGAAGAAGCGGTTTGATGTCAGGTTCGGCGCCACGGAAATTGCGATAGAGTTTCATCGGTTCGTCGGTTCCACCGCGTTCTAGCACGTTTTTGCGGAACGATTGGGCTGATTTTTGATCGAATAAGCCTTTTTGTTTAAATACTTCAAAGGCATCGGCATCCAGTACCGCCGACCAAATGTAGCTGTAATAACCCGCAGAATACCCGCCCGCAAAAATGTGCTGGAAATAAGTAGTACGGTAACGAGGAGGAATGTGCGAAATCAATCCAATTTTATTCATGGCCGCTTTTTCAAACGCCAATACGTCGGTAGGAGCTTGGTCAGCTTTGAGGGTATGATAGCTCATGTCCAACAGTGATGCCGCTAGGTATTCGCTTGTTAGAAACCCTTGGTTGAACAAGCTGCTTTTTTCCATTTTGTCGATAAGCACATCAGGAATAACCGCACTTGTTTTGTAATGTTTGGCGTACAGCTTTAGCATTTCAGGCTCGGTCGCCCAGTTTTCCATGATTTGAGATGGTAATTCCACAAAATCACGAGGAACCGAAGTGCCTGACAAACTACCGTACGTCACATTGGAAAGCAATCCGTGAAGTGCGTGCCCAAATTCGTGGAAAAACGTACGCGTTTCGTCTAAGCTTAAGAGGGCTGGGGTATCGCCCGCAGGACGAGAAAAATTACAAACAATAGAAACGACGGGAGCTGAGCGTTTGTCATTTTCGATTTCTTGCTTGCGGTAGCTCGTCATCCAAGCACCGCCGCGCTTGCTTGCCCGCGGGTGAAAATCCATATAAATCACCCCAACGTGTTGGCCATTGGCCTCTTTTACTTCAAACGCTTCCGCTTCTTCGTGGTAAACAGGGATATCAGTGCGGCGTTCAAACGTTAGGCCGTATAGTTTTTTGCACAACGTAAAAATTCCTTGACGTACACCTTCTAACGGAAAATAGGGGCGAAGTTCTTCTTCGTTAAGGTCGTATTTCTGTTTGCGAAGCTTTTCGGCGTAGTAGCGCCAATCCCAGCTTTCTAATTTTTCGTTTTTACCTTCTTTGTCCATCAATGTCTGTAATTCCGAGGCTTCCTGCTGAGTGACTGGGACGGTAGCGGTCCAAAGTTGGTTTAGAAAATCACTCACTTTGGCAGGTGTTTTCGACATACTTTCTTCCAGCACGTAAGCCGCATGGTTTTCATAACCCAACAGCGCTGCTTTTTCGGCCCGTAGTGACACAATTTTAGACATAATGGCCTTGTTGTCGGAGGCGTCGTTGTGGTTACAGCGTTCCAAATACGCCTTGAAGATTTGCTCGCGAAGGGCGCGGTTGTCGGCGTATTGCAAAAAGGGCATGATGCTCGGGTTTTGTAATGTAAATACCCATTTTCCTTCGAGTTTACGTTTTTTTGCGTCTTCGGCCGCAGTGGCTATGAGCGATGAAGGCAAGCCACTCAAATCTTCTCTTTTATCAATAACCAGTTTATACCCGTTGGTTTCAGACAAAATATTTTGTCCAAATTTGAGCGTCAACAACGATGATTCCTCGTTGATTTTACGCAAACGTGCTTGTTTGTCGGCAGGTAAGGCAGCCCCGCTTCGTACAAACCCTTTGTAGGTTTTTTCGAGCAAGGTAAGCTGTTCGGTGGTCATTTTTAGCTGATTACGTTGGTCATAAACGGCTTTGACACGTTTGAACAACTCGGCATTGAGCTGAATGTCGTCGCGGTGCTTCGAGAGTTGGGGCGAAAGTATTTGGGCAATTTTTTGGAGCGCATCGCTGGTATTGGCGCTGTTGTAGTTGTAAAATACGGCACCCACTCGGTCGAGCAAATCTCCGCTATTTTCCAGTGCTAAAATGGTATTTGCAAACGTGGGAGCTGCTTTCTGGGCGGTAATAGCGGCAATTTCGGCCGTTTGTTGTTTGATTCCTTCCACAAACGCGGGTTCAAAATGCTCGTTTTTGATAAGGTGGAAAGGTGGTACACCGAAAGGGGTTTTGTAGGTGTCAAAAAATGGGTTTTGGGCCATGATGTTGGTGGCAAAGCAAATGCTCACTAAGTTAATAAAAAGCGTTTTACGAATGAATAGTTTCATAGTAAAGGTGCTAATGAAGTTGGTTGATAAACTCAAAGGTACATCTTGTACGCTGTATTTGCCAAGCGCTAAGCCAGTCTTTGTAGTGATTTAGTAAGGGATGGAGAAAGTAGAGAAAATAGAAGCTGTTCTTTTTGTAAAAGGCATTAAAACACCGCCAATGTATTACAAAAGCGGTGTAAGCACTACCATTCTATTTATTTATAAACGTCCAAAGTTACATCCGTTTACGGATGCTGACAACAGAAACTCGTTAGAGGGGCAGTATTTATGGACAGAAATGCAAATTTTCTCGTAAACCCGCCTTTTTACAACCCCATCAGTTCCTGAAAGGAACTGATGAATGCGCAAAAATTTGGAGGGGGAAGCTTATCTTCGACAAGTTTGAGGCGATTGAGCATAACGGGGTGGGCTATTGGCGCAATTGTGTACTATGTCACGAGAGCGGTGTTGGCCAATCCTGTCAAGTCTCTTCGAACAGAATAAGTTCCAACCTTTTTGTGGGAAAAGGCGTCATAGCTTTAAATAAATAGTTATAGCTTATGAAAAAAGGAATGTTTGTGGCGCTACTGCTTGCAGGATTGGTAGGCTGCCAAAAAGAAGAAATAACAAGCGAGTGTGTTGAAAAGCCGGATAACGGAATGATGTGCACGGCACAGTACGACCCCGTTTGTGGATGCAACGGTAAGACCTACGGAAATGCCTGCGAAGCCACGCGCGTTGGGATTAGTTTCACCAAAGGCGAATGCAGAAAAAAAAACTAATATGAACAATTGGCTTCAAAGCTATCCCTATCGGGTCGAAATGAGCTGGACGTCCTTTGCTTTTGTGGCAGGAAGCTTCGAAATTGTCATTATTCTTCTAGTAAGTACACAAATCATAAAAGATTCATTATCAAGTCCTACGCGTTCGATAAAAGTCGAATAATAAACTTTTACATTTCGTTTACATTCTTTTACGGGAAAAATTTAGAAGATTTTGTAGGTGGGAATACCTTTGCCAATATCAAAGTAGTAAACACCTATAAACAACCTAACAAAGAATGAAAACAATGAACCGAATGTGGTGCGTGGTAGGCTTCGTAGGCGCATCATTAATAGGGCAAGCACAGGCAAAATTTTCGAGCTGTTCGGCCGTTTTTTTGGACAATCGATTGGTAGTCGATGAGTATTCTCCCATGGGAAAGTGTGTCTTGACGCAAGACGCGCAGGGGACACTTTCGGTGGCCGAGGTTACTTACGAAAATAACCAATGGCATCAAACGGCAGCGATTGATTTCATGGTGGCGATTCGAGACAAAAACAGCAAAACTTTGACAATGTTCTCGAAAGAAGTGTACCAAAAAGTGGACATCAAAAACGTGCTTTCAAAGTGTAACAAAGGAGACGCAATCGTGCTATTGACGTTGAAAGATACCTATGCACTTCCTCACAACGAAATAGAAATTCATTAACCCTTTAAATCTCTTTACAAGTATGAAACCGTTATCATTTATTGGACTTGCTGCCCTTGGTATTCTCATTTTCATAGCTGCTACTACCTTGCCTGCTACGAGTACGTCTCATACAGGTGGAGATACCAAAATGGCTGTAAACTTGCTGTTGGATGGACAACCACTGAACCAAGCAGAGCTATCGACCGTGAGCAGTGGCATTTTGACCGTAAATTCGCTAGAATCGGATTCAAAAATGCCTTTTCGGATTTACCTAAAACGCGGCGACCAAAAACTGAGTTTTGGAGGACAACCTAACGGCAAAGGTCAGTACGAAGCTGAAATTGGTTTTTTGGTATCACGGGCACGTTTTGGTGACGCGTTGGTGGTAGAAACCATGGGAAGTGCGGCCGAAAATCAAAAGCCCAAAGTGGTATTTACCAAGTATCTCTTTCCGCTTCTTTTTAAGAAAGTGACAGCTCAAAATGGCGACGGCTGTTAGGCATTGAAATGGCTTGCTGAGGAGTCTGACCCCGCAGCAGGCTACGGCTTTGGCAATTGCTCAGTAGAAACAGAAGGTTTTAACCAAAAGAAAATGACAAAACATAAGGTTCCACGCCTCCTTTGTTTGTAATAGGCTTGTTGACAAATTCCTGTAAAGGGCAAGAAAAAACAACGACACTTGCCACTTTCCCAAATATGCCCAAACCAAGCCCTAAAGTCATAAAAAACTTTAAGTCTGTTGGGTTGGCGCCCGATTTTGACCCTTCCCTTCCCAAATCCATTTACTGTGTTTACTCTTGCTGACGGCTTAAATTGCTGTGTTCAAAGTATGTTTCAAGATAAGTCAGGTACTATGTGGTGGGGTACAGGGCTCTATCGTTTTGACGGCAAGCGCTTTTATCAAGTGAAAAAGAGCGGCTCTTGGTAGGGCGTTACTGATTGTAAGCTATTTCTACTAAATTTGATACAGAACTTATGGAGATCATGACTGGGAAATTGGCAATTGGGGCTTCCTTATTGGTAATGAGTTTGCTGTTTGGGCGGTTTGCTTGGTTTACTTCTGTCCCCGAATCGAGTACTTCGCAACGGTTTGAAGAGAAAGTCAATCTGGCACTTCGCCGTACGGGGCATCGCCTTTTATTGGCAAGTGGTGATTCTACGTCTCGCATTACCGCGGTCAAAAAAACAGCGGAGGGTATCTATGTATTACAACTAAGTAGGGCCTTCAATTACAGTCAGTTACCATCGTTGTTACAAGAATCTTTTGACCTTCATGGTATAAAAAATAACTACGACGTAGCGGTCATCGACTGTAAAACCAATGAACTGCAACTAGGGTATAACTTTTTAGACTATTCTAAAAGTAAAGAAGTGGCTTGCATCGGACGGGAACAGCTATTGGGGTGTAATAACGTAAAGGTAACCTTTGCATCTTCGGCTAATCCTTCTAGCTCAACGAATCTCGTTTGGTGGACGTTGGGGCTGGGCTTGGTTTTGGTCGGCGTTTCGTACGGTGTATGGTCGCGAAAAAAAACAAGTACACCGCTAGCTATTGAAAGACCTCACGAGCAGACCATCGAAAAGCCCATGCGACTGACCTTTGGGGCGTCGGGCATGGACGTAGAAAATCAACTGCTTTATATTGCCAACACGCACCATAACCTGACCTATCGCGAGGCAAAATTGCTCCACTTGTTTGTCAAAAATCAGAATCAACTCCTTGAACGAGAGTTTATTCTAAAATCGGTGTGGGAAGACGAGGGCATCATTGTAGGGCGCAGTATTGATGTCTTTGTCTCACGCTTACGAAAATTACTTCAAGAGGATACTTCCCTAAAAATTGTTGCTGTTCACGGCGTTGGGTATCGTTTAGAAGTGGCTGCATCCTAAAATACACGGATGACCGTCAATAAATAACATTTTTCCTTTCCTTATGCTAGGCAAATAATTCAAAATAGAGCTTCGGTACCGAGCATTATGGGATTATTATCTACCTCTTTTTTCTAAGAGGTGTGGGTCTCACCATGACTTAACAAGCCGTCAAAACGGTGCCGAGAAATCCTGCAGACTCACTTCAGTCAGCGCAATACAGCGCTTTTGGTCACAACAACCCACTTCATAAAATCATAAATTTCCCTAAAAACCCCTAATTTTGCGATACAAGTAAAGCCCCTCACCCCAAAGGGGGATTTGTATATACCATAAAAAAGCTCCCCATTGGGGCAGGGGGCTGGGTTATCTATGAAAATTTCCTACAATTGGCTTAAGCAACTCATTGATATTCAAGAGTCTCCCGAAGAAGTTGGTAAATTATTAACCGCTACGGGTTTGGAAGTAGAAGGAATCGAACCCGTCGAACGTGTCAAAGGCGGATTGGAAGGAATCGTGGTGGGAGAAGTCCTCACCTGCGAGCCGTTTATTGTAAAAGAAAAAACATTACACCTCACCACCGTCGATACCGGTGCAGGCGAACCAAGCACGATTGTCTGCGGAGCAGCCAACGTGGCGGCGGGACAAAAAGTGATTGTCGCTACTGTAGGGGCAACCATTTATCCTACCGAAGGCGAGCCATTTACGATTGGAAAACGTAAAGTTTATGGCCAGCCGTCGGAAGGGATGATTTGTGCTGAAGACGAAATCGGTATCGGTCACTCTCACGCGGGTATCATGGTGCTAGACACCGACTTGCCCAACGGGACTCCCGCTGCGCAGTATTTTGGCGTATTGCCCGACTACGTGATTGAGATTGGGCTTACTCCCAACCGCGCCGATGCGGCGTCGCATCTCGGCGTTGCTCGCGATTTAAAAGCGGTTTTGGGTCGTGAATTGACCAAGCCTTCGGTAGAAGCATTCGATCAATTACCCATCACCAATCTTTCGTCACCCCTCGAAGTTAGTGTCGAAAATACCGAAGCAGCACCACGTTATACAGGTGTTTGTTTGGCAGGTTTGACGGTGGGTGAGTCGCCCGAGTGGCTCAAAGAGAAATTGCAAGCGGTAGGTGTGCGTTCGATTAACAACGTTGTGGACATCACCAACTTCATTTGCCACGAATTGGGACAACCGCTACACGCTTTCGATGCCGCGAAAATCACGGGAAACAAAGTCATCGTGAAAAATCTACTCGAAGGTACTCCCTTTGTGACTCTCGACGGCGTAGAACGCAAACTTTCTGAACGTGACTTGATGATTTGTAACGCCGAAGAACCCATGTGTATCGGGGGTGTTTTTGGAGGTACAAAGTCAGGGGTTAACGAAACTACAACGGCTATTTTCTTAGAATCTGCCTATTTTTCTCCAGCGTCGATTCGTAAAACAGGTACTTACCATACTCTCAAAACCGATGCCTCCTTCCGTTTTGAACGTGGAACGGATCCTAACATGCCTATTTATGCCCTCAAACGGGCGGCATTACTGATATTGGAAGTGGCAGGTGGGTATATTGCGTCGGAAGTAGTGGACATTTACCCTAACCCCATTCCAAACCACGAGGTAGCTGTGAAATACAGAAACATTGACCGTTTGATTGGAAAATCGCTTGACCGTGACATGATTAAGCAGATTTTGACAAACCTCGATATCGAAATCCAGAACGAAACACCCGAAGGTTTCTTGGCATTGGTAGCGCCTTACCGCGTTGATGTAACGCGTGAGGCGGACATTGTGGAGGAGATTTTGCGGATTTATGGATTCGATAACATCGAGTTGTCGGAACACTTGTCGGCCAACTTCCTCTCGGGCTTCCCGTTGGTGGACCCCGACAAACAGAAATTGCGCATTGCGAATATCTTGGCAGGAAATGGCTTCAACGAAACCATGACCAATTCGCTCACCAAACCAGCCTACAACGAAGCCGTGCGGGCAAGTTTGGTTGGGGAAGATGTAGTGATGCTCAACCCATTGAGCGAAGACTTGTCGGTGATGCGTCAGACGATGCTGTTCTCAGGGTTAGAAACCTTGGCCTACAACCTCAACCGCCGTCAGCGCGACCTCAAAATTTGTGAGTTTGGAAAAACCTACCACAAAGTAGAGGGCAAATACAAAGATGTTGGGCACCTTGTGCTGTTGATGGCAGGACACCAACAAGCTGAAAGCTGGGTAGCCAAAGACCAAAAGTTGGCGTTCCACGATTTAGCTTCTATGGTACATTTGGTGCTTAGTGCATTTCGAGTACAAGGAGTTGAAAAACAAGAGATTCAGGATAAAACAGTTTTTGAATACGGCCTTACTTACACCGTAAAGAAAAAAGCTGTCGTGAGTTTTGGACAAGTAAAAGGCAAGCATACCAAAATGCTCGACATTAAGCTGCCAGTGTTTTATGCCGACTTCGACTGGGCTTATTTGTTGAAACAATACCAAGACAAAGTCCGTTTTACGGAAGTATCAAAATACCCCGAAGTTCGCCGCGATTTGTCGTTGGTGTTGGACAAGACGGTTAGTTTTGAACAGATTCGTCAGTTGGCTCAAAAATACGAACGCAATTTGTTGACGAATGTGAACGTTTTTGACGTGTACGAAGGTGAAAACATCGGGGCAGATAAGAAATCGTACTCGGTGAGTTTTACCCTTCAAGACACCGAACAGACACTCACCGACAAGGTGATTGATAAAACGATGCAAAAGCTAATGATGGCTTTTGAGAAAGAGTTGGGAGCTGTTATTCGTAAGTAGTATCGCTGTAAACGACGTTCAATTCGGTGAGTAAACTTGTAACGCATGGGAATAGCGATGTACTGGAGAAACTAGGGGCGCAGTTTCACCAAATAGAACAACGTATCATTGCGTTGCAAGTGACCTTACAGTATGAAAAACTAAAGTACAATGACTTGAAAATGCAGTTTGAGCAACTCAATGACTCGTACGACAAACAAAGTCAAGAGCTAAAAGAAACCCGACAACAGTTAAGAACTTTAAAAACCGAACACAAACAATTGTGCGAAAAAGAAGTTTCTTTGAAGGAAAAGTTAAATAATTTCAAACAATTGTCTATAATTGTAAAAAACCCGAAAAACGCCAACGCGATAACGGAACTGAATAGCAAATTGGACGATTACATTCGATACATAGAAGAAACGATATCATTGTTACGAACTATTTGATTTGATACCAATGGAACCCAAAACAAAACGGCCTCCCATCAACATCACAATTGGTAACAAATCGTTTGAGCTTCGTACAAGCTCTGAGTTTGAGGAAGAACTGATACGTATTGCCGCAAAACTAGTTACTGAGCAAATAGAGCATCGAATGCGAAACACAACAAGAGAAGTTAATTTAGAAGAGATACTTTCGATGGTTTGCCTTGATGCCACAGTGGCACGCTTAAAGGGCGACTATGATTTAAAGACTCTCAAAGAAGAGGTCTTTGGTAACTTAGACACGATACAAAAACACTTCCAGCCGATAACACAATCGTAAGCCAATTGGGTTGTCGGAATCGTTCTTAAAACAATCAGTCTTACTCCGTCCGCTGCTGGCCGTTGGGAATATGTTAAACCAACAAACACACAGCACAAAAAAATGAACCCAATATTATTGCTTGATGCCGCCGTATCGGCCGCCGTTGGAGCATTTATCATGTATTTTGCCATCAAAAAAGCCAATAAAAAGATGGAAGATGATGCTCAACAGCGGGCTGCTGAGATTATCAAGAATGCAGAGATTTCGGCCGAAAATATAAAGAAAGACCGTATCCTTGAGGCCAAAGAAAAATACCTCAAGTTGAAAAGTGAGTTTGAAGATGATTCGAACAAAAAGAAGCAAATTATCCTTCAAAACGAACAGAAAATTAAACAACGGGAGCAACAACTCAACCAGATGACGGAGCAAAACAAACGTCGTGAAAATGAGTTGGAAAACCTTCGTAAAAACCTCGAACAACAAACCGAAGTGGCGACTAAACGCCGTGAAGAGGCCGAAAAAATGCACCGCTCGCAGGTAGAGCAGTTGGAACGCATTGCAAATCTTACGGCCGAACAAGCAAAACAGCAGTTGATAGAGGCGATTCAAGCAGATGCCCAAACGCAGGCGTCGGCATTTATTAAAAATACCATCGACGAGGCAAAACTTACCGCTACCAAAGAAGCCAAGAAAATCGTTATCGAGACGATTCAGCGTACGGCCTCTGAGCACGCTATCGAAAATACAGTTTCGGTATTCAACATCGAAAGCGATGACGTAAAAGGTAAAATCATCGGTCGTGAAGGGCGTAACATCCGCGCACTCGAAGCCGCTACGGGTTGCGAAATCATTGTGGACGATACGCCAGAAGCCATCGTTATTTCGGGTTTTGACCCTGTTCGTCGTGAGATTGCTCGTTTGTCGTTGCACCGTTTGGTACAAGACGGCCGTATTCACCCTGCACGTATCGAAGAAGTAGTATCAAAAACCAAGAAAAATATCGAAGACGAAATCGTCGAAATTGGCGAGCGTACTGTCATCGAATTGGGTGTACACGGCTTGCACCCTGAGTTGGTGAAAATGGTAGGTCGGATGCGCTTCCGTTCGTCGTACGGCCAAAACTTGCTTCAGCACTCACGCGAAGTGGCACGCCTTTGCGCAGCGATGGCGGCAGAGTTGGGCTTGAATGCGAAGTTGGCCAAACGTGCGGGTCTTCTACACGACATTGGAAAGGTTTGGCCCGAAGAATCAGAATTGCCACACGCAATTTTGGGGATGGAATTGGCCAAGAAATACAAAGAAAACCCAGAGGTTTGCAACGCTATCGGTGCTCACCACGATGAAATTGAAATGACCAGCATGATGTCGCCGATTATTCAGGTGTGTGATGCCATCTCAGGTTCTCGCCCAGGCGCTCGCCGCGAAATGATGGAATCGTACATCCAACGTTTGAAAGACCTCGAAAACTTAGCAACCAACTTCCCTGGCGTAGATAAATGCTATGCTATTCAGGCGGGTCGTGAGTTGCGCGTGATTGTCAATTCAGATACTGTAAATGACGAAACAGCCAGCAAGCTTTCGTTTGATATTTCTCAAAAAATTGAGAAAGAAATGCAGTACCCTGGCCAGATTAAAGTGACTGTTATCCGCGAGATGCGCTCGGTCGCTTACGCTAAATAAGTAAGCAAAAGGCGTATAGGCAAAGGGTAAATGCGCTTTGCTTATGCCTAAATAATCTATATCCCCTTCGTCCGAAGACGTACAAAAGTTGTCCGTTTTTGGACGTTTTTTATTTTTGTGGCATATCTTTAGGTTTGATAATCAGTAGAATAGCATACTGTCACAACTCGTGTAATTACTACAAACGATACATTATAGAATAGGAGCGTTGGCGTTTTCAACCTACGTGATGGCACAAAAAACGGTATTACTCAAGGTATGTCCAAGTTTTTGCTACCGAAGCCTTGCACAAAGCCGCCCAAGAACAAGTAACGTCTTCGCGGCAGTAAGTAGAGCGGGTAGAACGCCAAGTATCGGTGTTCCAATTATTGAATTTTTCGCCTAATAAAATAGTTTTTGCGCCTGTCGAATCAAATGACGTATCTGCGGTGGTGGGAATTCTAACGAATTGGAGGTTTTTAAACGACCTTCGACCTGAACTTTTTTTTAAATGGTCTATATTTAACTAGCTTATAGTCAGTAATTTTCTGGTAAGATAGATGCTAATTTTAACATTTCGACTCAAAGCATTATGTACTTCTAATAATCTTTGTTGATTTTTGTAGAGGTTTTAGTATCATTGATACCTTTATTCAAAATCAGTCATTTATGTTTGGCTACATCATCTGGGATGTTAATCCCGAAATTTTTAACATTGGTAGTTTTTCGATTCGTTGGTATGGATTGCTATTCGCGTCAGGTTTTTTGGTAGGCCAGCGCATTATGTCGTACATTTTTCGCAAGGAAGGCTTAAAAGAAACGTTACTGGACTCACTCTTATTGACGATGGTCATCACGACGGTATTAGGTGCGCGTTTTGGCCATTTCTTATTCTATGAACCCGACGTTCTACTCAAAAATCCCCTTCAAGTCATTACTCCTCCATTTGCAGGTCTGGCAAGCCACGGGGCTACGATTGGCATCTTATTGGGCTTGTTTATTTATTCACGTTCCAAAAAAATCAATTTTTTGTGGGTAGTTGACCGCATCGTTATCACGGTTGCCCTGGCAGGGTGTTTTATTCGTATGGGTAATCTGATGAACTCTGAAATTGTAGGAACAATAACGGAAATGCCTTGGGGATTTGTGTTTACCCACAACTTCGAGTTTACGCAGTACCCACGCCATCCAGCTCAGTTGTACGAAGCTATGGCCTGCCTAGTATTGTGCATTCTCTTGTTTTGGATGTGGAGCAAGCGTAAGACTCAAACTTCGCAGGGTTTACTGTTGGGTATCTTTTTGATTTGGGTATTTGGACTGCGTTTTATTTTTGAGTTTTTCAAAGAAAATCAAGTAGCGTTTGAAAATGATTTGACTCTCAACATGGGACAAATCTTGAGCATCCCAGCGGTGTTGTTAGGTATTGTTTTCTTGGTATATGCTTACAAAAACAAAGACAAAGAACAAAAAATATTTACTGACCCGTTGGTAGAAGAAGCAAACCGCTTAGACTCAAACCCAGCGTAGCTATAATCGAATACTAATTTTAAAATTGAGATTCGGCCTTATGCTGAAAAATACGTAAATTAGGGGGGAACTTAACGTTCTCCCTTTTTTTATTTAAAATAATCATCCTAAACTCATGAAAAAGATTTTGTTTTTAGCCCTATTGGTATCACTGTCGGTGATAGTATGGAATTGCGCTGGCAAATCTGAGGAAGAAAAAGCCAAAGAAGAGCCAAAAAATGGCTTGGAAGCCCTGCAAAAAATAGCAGACGAAGCTGAAAAAATGTCTAAGGAAGGACCTAAAGAAACGATTGACCCTAAACTGTTGAAAGCATTGCTCCCTGAGGATGCTGACGGCCTAAAACGTAAAGAAGCATCGAGTGAAAAAACGGCGGCTATGGGCTTTGGTGTCTCTACTGCTAAGGCCGATTATAGCGATGATAATGGACAAAACATTGATGTCGAAATTGTGGATGTCGCAGGGACAGGCGTAGCGCTGATGGGAATGGCAGCGTGGTCAATGGCGTCAGTGGATAAAGAAACCGAACATGGTTACGAAAAAACAACCGAATATGACGGGCACAAAGCGTTTGAAAAATACAATTCTGACTCAAAAGACGGCGAAATTTCGGTACTAGTTGCCAACCGTTATATTGTGAATGTGCGTGGTAATGGTGTAAGTATTGATAAAATTAAATCGGTGCTCGATGATATTGATTTGGGTAAACTGGCGGATTTGAAATAAATAGTAGAAACTGCTGAGACTCTCCAAGTGTCAAAAACTTGGAGAGTCTATGTATACCTTCCCAAAAGTTTCAAAAACGTTCAGGAAGGTGCTGCTTAAATCACCGCCCGTAAAATCTCCCCTGTTCTCCACACTTCTTCAAAGGTATTATAAAGTGGGGCGGGAGTAAGGCGGATACAATTGGGTTCGCGCCAATCCCCAATTACACCGTTTTCGACCAAATAATCAAAAACTACCTTCCCTTTTTCCGCAACCAACAGCGAAAGCTGACTTCCTCGTTGAGAAGGTTCGGTGGGTGTCATCACTTCAATTATAGTCCCTGATTCATTCAATCGACGAATGATTTCTATCAATAATCCCGTTAGTGCTTCACTTTTTTGACGAATAAGAGGCATGGTCGCTTCTTCAAAAATAGCCAACGAAGCGCGGTGAATGGCCAAAGCCATGATGTTGGGGGTGCTCAACTGCCATCCAGCGGCACCTTCCATCGGCATGAAGCCTTTGGCCATCTCAAAACGACGATTTTCTTCGTAGCCCCACCAACCTGCCAAGCGCAAAAGGTTAGAAGAATGGTGTTTTTGGTGAACAAAAATACCCGATACCCCTCCTGGACCAGAATTAAGGTATTTGTAAGAACACCACACGGCAAAGTCCACGCCCCAATCGTGCAGTTGCATCGGGATATTTCCAATGGCATGAGCCAAGTCAAACCCTACCTTAATGCCTAGTGCGTGAGCTTTTTCGGTAATGGTTTTCATGTCGAAGATCTGCCCCGTGTAATAATTGAGTCCACTCATGCAAACTAGCGCAAGGTCGGAAGCGTGGGTTTCGATGGCTTGAAGTAAATCCTTAAGTCGGATGGTGTATTCACCTGGACGCGGATTTACCTCGATGAGAGCGTCGGAGGGGTCATATCCACGAAATTTTAAATGGGTTTCAAGGGCATACTGGTCCGACGGGAAATCGCCTGCAATGGTCAAAATTTTATGCCGCTGAGGGGTAGGTTGATAAAATGACACTAGCATCAAGTGAAGATTCACCGTAAGGTGGTTCATCGGGCAAACCTCCTCGGCCAAAGCCCCCACGACTCGTCCAAGCGCTTGTTGGCAATACCGATGATAGCTTAGCCAAGGTTGTTCCCCCTCAAACCACCCCTCGACACCATGCTGTTGCCAGGTGGTAAGTTCTTGCTCAACCGCTGCACGAGCCGTTTTGGGCTGTAAACCAAGTGAATTGCCGCAGAAATAAGTCAAAGGAATACCGTTTCGTTCGGGAATAAAAAACTGCGAACGAAATTTGCGAAGTGGGTCGATGGCATCCTGCTCCATAGCCCAAGCGTGAAGTTCATCTGATGAAAGCGAGTGTAGATCTGAAGTATTCAATGGATTATCATTTGTTGATGTACAAACCTACATAAACCCTAAATTTGAAACAATTACCTCCAAGAAACTCTTCAAACAGAGTAGGAGTAAGTGCCAACTTTCACTCGAAAAATTCGTAATTTTACGCCATCTTTCACAGAAAATATCAATTCATTAAATGGTAACGGTTTCAAATGTGTCGTTGCGCTACGGTAAACGAGTGCTTTTCGACGAAGTAAATATTAAATTTAACCCAGGAAACTGCTACGGGGTGATTGGAGCCAACGGAGCAGGCAAGTCAACGTTCTTAAAAATCCTTTCAGGTGAAATCGATCCACAAACAGGAAGCGTAGCGATTACGCCAGGCCAGCGGATGGCGGTTTTGAAGCAAAACCAGTTTGAGTTTGACGAATACCAAGTCTTACAAACGGTCATGATGGGCTACAAGCGTTTGTACGAAATCATGCTCGAAAAAGACGCGATTTATGCCAAAGAAGACTTTACCGAAGCCGATGGTGAGAAAGCCGCTGACCTTGAAGCGGAGTTTGCTGAAATGAACGGTTGGGAAGCCGAACCCGAAGCAGCGTCGTTGTTAAGTGGGTTAGGAATTAAGGAAGACCTTCACTATGCCCAAATGACTGACCTAGACCCAAGCCAAAAAGTACGGGTATTGTTGGCACAGACACTCTTCGGAAACCCTGATATTTTGCTACTCGATGAGCCTACCAACAACTTGGACGTAGAAACGGTAATGTGGTTGGAAAACTTCCTGAACAACTTCAAAAACATCGTCATTGTTGTATCCCATGACCGTCACTTCCTTGACCAAGTGTGTACGCACGTGGTTGATATTGATTTTAGTAAAGTGCAGTTGTACGGAGGTAACTATACCTTCTGGTACGAATCAAGCCAATTGGCGTTGAAACAACGTGCTGACCAAAATAAGAAAGCCGACGAAAAGCGTAAAGAATTGGAGGAGTTTATCCGTCGCTTTAGCGCCAACGTAGCAAAATCAAAACAAGCAACGGCGCGTCAGAAAATGTTGGATAAACTCAACGTGGATGAAATCCAACCTTCGTCGCGTAAGTATCCGTACATCAACTTCAAGCCTGAGCGTGAAATTGGAGATCAAGTATTGGCAGTAGAAGGGTTATCGAAAACAGCCGAAGACGGTACGAAGTTGTTTGAAAATATCTCATTCCGCGTCAACCGCGAAGATAAAATTGCCTTTATCGGACGTAATACCTTAGCGATAACGGCCTTGTTTGAAATTTTGCACGAGCAAGCTAAACCCGATACAGGTGACTTTAAGTGGGGAGTAACGATTACCAATTCGTATTTCCCGAAAGACAGCGACCATTACTTCCAAACGGAAGATAACTTGGTGGATTGGCTACGTCAGTTCTCGAAAGAGAAAGACGAAAGCTTTATCCGTGGATTTTTGGGACGAATGCTTTTCTCGGGCGAAGAATCGCTCAAGAAAGCAAGTGTGTTATCGGGAGGAGAAAAAGTACGTTGTATGTTGTCGAAAATGATGCTTTCGGCGGCGAACTTCCTTACGTTAGACGACCCCACCAACCACTTGGATTTGGAATCGATTACGGCTTTGAACAACGGGTTGATTGATTTCAAAGGTGCGATGTTGTTTTACTCGCACGACCACCAGTTCATCCAAACAGTAGCTAATCGCATCATCGAGATTACGCCAAACGGCATTTTGGATAAGATGATGACTTACGACGAATACATCACCGATGAACGTGTGAAGGTACAGCGCGAAGCGTTGTATGGGGCGTTGGTGTAAAGCAGCGCATCACATTAATTGCAGAATTTCGAGCCGCTTATTTAAGCGGCTTTTTTTAACCAAGTCCTTTTAATAGAATAAGAGTCTATTGGTAAAGTAATAGTGGCTTTTAATAGTCACTCATTCAAATATAGCCACATCAAACAAGATTTTTTCGCAATTATCACCGCATTCAAGAAGCAAAAAGAATTTTTGCAAACCTTGCTTCGCATTTAGGGCATCTTTTTCACAGCAACTTCCTCAAAACCTTCTACCAACATACCTACCTTTTTGCCCACCGACGAATACCGCCAACAAATGAACTTGGTGTGCGGGTCGTTGGATTCTTAGCCACTTGAAATGGTTGTCAGAGATATTTTTTAAAATATTATGCTTGCATACTATTTTTTTCTACTTTTGATTCACCAAAAATATCTCATTCAACATATACTGATTTAGATACAATGAACCGTAGCATTAAGAAAGTAGCCGTTTTAGGATCAGGCATCATGGGGTCGCGCATTGCGTGCCACTTTGCCAACATCGGCGTAGAAGTATTGTTGTTAGACATTGTTCCCAAAGAACTCAATGCGGCCGAGCAAGCCAAAGGTTTGACGCTCGAACACCCTGCGGTTCGTAACCGTATTGTGAACGACGCGTTCCAAAATACCCTCAAAGCCAGCCCTGCGGCCTTGTACAGTGCCAAATTTGCGAGTCGGGTTAAACTTGGTAATTTTGACGACAACCTCGCCGAAATTAAAAATTACGATTGGGTCTTAGAAGCGATTGTGGAGCGTTTGGATATCAAACGGTCGTTGTTTGAAAAAGTAGATGCGCTTCGCAAACCTGGAACACTCATTACTTCAAATACGTCAGGGATTCCGATTTATTTGATGTCGAAAGGCCGCAGCGATGATTTTCAGAAGCATTTTTGTGGAACGCACTTTTTTAATCCTCCACGTTACCTCAAATTGTTTGAGGTGATTCCAGGCCCCCAAACCGACAAGGCTATCCTCGATTTCTTGATGCACTACGGAGACTTGTATTTGGGTAAAACTACGGTACTGTGTAAAGATACCCCTGGCTTTATTGCCAACCGCCTGGGAATTCATGCCCTCGTAGAAACGATTCGCGTGGCAGCCGAAATGGGTCTTACGGTCGAAGAAGTTGATAAATTGACAGGCCCCGTGGTAGGTCGCCCCAAGTCAGGTACTTTCCGTTTGTCGGATGTGGTCGGTTTGGATACAACCGTCAACGTTTGTAATAACCTCGTGCAAATGCAGCACGACGAGTCAAGAGCCGCCTTTGAGCTTCCGCCAATTATGGCCAAGCTAATGGAAAACAAGTGGTTGGGTGATAAAACTGGTCAAGGTTTTTATAAAAAATCAAAAGACGAAAAAGGCAAAACGCTCATTTTGGCCCTTGACCTCCAAACGTTGGAGTACAAGCCTTCGGTGAAAGTGAAGTTTGAAACCCTTGAAAAAACCAAAGCGATTGATGACCTTAAAAAACGTTTTGGCATTTTATTGAAAGGAACCGACAAGGCGGGTGAGTTTTATCGTCGTACGTTTGCGAGTGGTTTCCGTTATGTTTCCAACCGTATCCCCGAAATCTCGGATGAGCTTTATCGCATCGACCAGGCCATCTGTGCGGGTTTTGGTTGGGAAATGGGGGTCTTTACCACTTGGGATGCCATCGGAGTAAAAAATATGGTCGGTATCATGGAGTCGCTTCAGCTCAAGCCTGCTTCGTGGGTGTACGAAATGCTGGAAGCAGGGAATGAAACGTTCTACAAAGTTCAAGGTGGAAAAAAACTGTACTACGATATTCCGTCTAAATCGTACAAGGCCATTCCAGGCCAAGAGGCATTTATCATTCTTGAAAATAAATCACAAAATATCATCTGGAAAAACGCTGGAGCGTCGATTTACGACCTTGGTGATGGCATTGCGGGTGTGGAGTTCCATTCAAAAATGAATACCTTCGGTGCCGAAGTAGTCGAAGGACTCAATCGTGCCTATGCCATTGCCGAAAAAGATTTCCGTGGATTGGTCGTCGGAAATGACTCCAACGAAGCCTTCTCAGCAGGTGCCAACTTGGCTATGTTGTTTATGTTTGCGATTGAACAAGAATACGACGAAATCAACCTGATGATTGCGCAGTTCCAACAAACGATGATGCGCGCGCGCTATTCGTCGATTCCTGTCGTAACGGCGGCTCACTCGTTGGCGCTTGGAGGTGGTTGTGAATTGAACTTACATTCCGACAAAGTCGTGGCTCACGCCGAAACATATATGGGATTGGTAGAACTCGGAGTAGGGTTGATTCCTGCGGGAGGTGGTACCAAAGAAATGGCCCTTCGCTGCTCGGATTTATATAAAACAGGCGACCCTGAATTGAACATTCTCCAAACGGCTTTTATGAACATCGCGCAAGCGAAAGTTTCGACCTCAGCGCAAGAAGCAGTGGAAATGAACTACATCAAAGCCGACCGCGACCAAATTGTGCTCAATCGTAGCCGCTTGATTGCCGAAGCCAAACAAGCAGCGTTGGATTTAGCAGAAAACGGGTACACGCAGCCTAAGCAGCGCACCGACATCAAAGTACAAGGTAAAACAGGCTTGGCTTTGTTTAAAGCGGGAATTGGAAGTATGCGCATGGCGAATTACATCTCTGACCACGACGCCAAAATCGCCGATAAATTGGCCTATGTTATCTGCGGGGGCGACTTGAGTTATCCTCAAAACGTGACCGAACAATACCTCCTGGACCTAGAGCGTGAAGCTTTCTTGTCGTTGACAGGCGAAAAGAAAACGCTAGAACGTATTCAGGGGCTACTTACGGGTGGAAAGCCCCCTCGGAACTAGTCGTCAGTGCATATAAAATACTTTATCAACCAAAAGACCTTCCAAGTTTCAAAAGCTTGGAAGGTCTAGTTATTTAGAGGATTTATATTCTCTTTTATCGCAAATCAATTACCTCTACTCCTTTGTATTTGGAAGCGTCGAAGGCAAATGACTTATCATCTACTTTTACGTTTGGTACAAAACTATCTACCCTAAAACCAAGGCGTTGCCCGCTACGCTGAAAAATTTTCCAGCTTTTCACAGATTTATCTTTTTTATCGACTTTGATTTGGAGTTTAGCCACTTTTGAGTCTTTCTTTTCGGGTGTAAGTTCCACTACTTCGTAGGCTTTTCCAGCTTCGGTCACATCTTCCAAGAAAGTGTATTTGTATCCTTTTTTGTAAATCGTGTATACTTTCGTTGGGTCAATATCGCCTGCGTCTTTCGGGTCAAAATTATTGATGGTCGCTTCGTTACTTTCTTTAATGTATGTGGTCATGATTTTTCCATCATTAAAAATCTCTTGACCCGCCATTTTCAAACGAAACTTAGTCCCTTTCACCGTAGCATCGCCTTTGAGGGTTTCTTTGGTACTTTCATTGATGTATGTAAAGGCAACTTTGAACGACGTCATCGTCTTGTACTTATTGCTCATTGCATCCAAAATGGTCGCGGCTCGTTTGTCATTTTGGGCATTTGCGAACAGGCTCCCCAAAAGAGCCATTGCAACTAGGGCTTTTCTCATTTAATATCTGTTTTTGTTAAAGATGCTATATAGACGATATTCCAACGAAAACGTTTAAAACAATACGCCTATATAACCAAACTTGGTCGAGCAAAGTTACAAGAAGTACCGAAGTGTTCAACATTTATTGGTCGATGGAAGCCTCACATCTGTCGAGAAAAGAAGAAACTAGCCCATGTTTTTGAGCATTTGCTCCAGCGTGGCAATGTCGTTTATCAATACTTCACGGGCTTTGCTACCTTCAAATGGCCCGACGATTCCTGCGGCTTCGAGCTGGTCCATGATACGACCTGCACGGTTGTAACCTAGTTTTAGTTTTCGCTGAATCAGCGAGGTACTTCCTTGCTGGCTCACAACAATCACGCGGGCGGCATCGTCAAACATTGGGTCGCGGTCGGCTAAATCAATCGTTTCTTTGCCTCCTTCGTCATCATCTCCACTAAACTCAGGCAAATGATACGCCGAAGGATAGCCACGTTGGCTACCTATAAACTCACATACTTCGTCGATTTCGTCAGTATCGGCAAAGGCACACTGAAGACGAATCATATCCGAACCTGTAGAGAGCAACATATCCCCCATTCCGACGAGTTGCTCAGCTCCACCCGTGTCTAAAATAGTTCGCGAGTCGATTTTCGAGGTTACTCTAAAAGAAAGACGAGCAGGGAAGTTGGCCTTAATCAACCCTGTAATGACATTGACCGAAGGCCGCTGCGTGGCTACCACTAAGTGAATTCCAATTGCCCGAGCCAACTGCGCCAAACGAGCAATCGGCTGCTCTACTTCTTTACCCGCAGTCATCATCAAGTCGGCCAATTCATCAATTACCAAAACGATGTAGGGCAAAAAGCGATGACCCTTCTCTGGGCTAAGTTGACGTTGGGTAAATTTGGCGTTGTATTCTTTCACGTTACGAACTCCTGCTTCTTTGAGCAAATCGTAACGTGTGTCCATTTCAATACAGAGCGAGTTAAGCGTATAAACCACTTTTTTGGTATCTGTAATAATCGCTTCTTCGCTATTGGGGAGTTTGGCCAAAAAATGCCGTTCGATTTTATTGAACAGCGTCAATTCTACCTTTTTGGGGTCAACAAGCACAAACTTGAGTAGGGCTGGGTGTTTTTTGTAAATCAAGGAAGCCAAAAGTACGTTTAGTCCTACCGACTTCCCTTGTCCTGTGGCACCTGCCATCAGTAAATGGGGCATTTTGGCCAAATCGGTAATAAAAAACTCGTTGGAAATTGTTTTTCCCAATGCTACAGGCAAGTCAAACGAAGTCTCCTGAAATTTCTTGCTCCCCAAAACCGACCGAATCGACACCATCTCACGGTTTTTGTTGGGTACTTCAATCCCAATCGTTCCCTTCCCAGGCATAGGCGCAATGATACGAATCCCCAACGCCGCCAAACTCAACGCAATGTCGTCTTCGAGGCTTTTGATTTTAGAAATACGAACCCCTGCCTCTGGAATGATTTCGTACAACGTAACCGTCGGCCCAATGGTTGCTTTAATGCTTGCAATGCTAATGCCATAGTTGGCAAGCGTTTCGACGATGCGGTCTTTGTTGGCTTCCAGTTCCTCTGCCGTTACTTTCGACTGGCCTTCGCTACGGTTGTGTAACAAATCAAGGGTGGGGTATTTGTAATTGGCCAAATCGAGCGTTGGGTCATAAGGCCCATGTAATTCCACGAGGTCGTCCGCCAACTTATCGGCATCCGCAAAGGGTACCACAGGGATTTTACTCGTTGTACCCGAAATAGGTGTTTCGCCATCTGACGCATCTGAAGCTGCTACTACCTCGTTCGCATTTTCAACAATTAGAGTCAAAGTAGGAGCAACTTTAGGTGCTTTTGAGGAGGTATTAGTAGCTGAAAAATCAACGGTTTGCACCTTTTCTTCTTCAAAAATAGGGGTTTCTGGCTGTGATTCTTCTTCTTTGAGTGGTGTGGTTGAGTTACGTGGTTCTTTAGAAACGGTATCATCAAGTTCTTCTTCTTGTTCATCTTCTACCACTATCTCAACAGAAGTTTTACGTTTTTTAATGGGCGTTTCCACCATTTCAGTAAACTCATCGAACGACGAAATACCATGGAAATACACCAAAATAAGACCTAGTAAACCTAAAATAACAAACAAGCCTCCAAAACCAATGTATTGGTCAAGAATCTCATTGATTACGTAGCCAATTCCCCCGCACAGAGAACTCAGGATACCAGCCGTGTCGGTTTGAAGGACAAAAAATCCAAAAAATAATCCTAGCCATAGCATATAAATCAGCACGAGTTGGGTGGTTCGTTGCAAGGGTAATAATTCTTTTTCAAAAGCGATTTTTACTCCCATTAAAAACAACAAAAAAGGCAGCCCCAAGGCTCCAATCCCGAACCAGTGAAAAATAAAATAATGTGAAAGTAAGAACCCAAAAAAGCCCATAATGTTTTTGGTTTCTTTGTCCGACACCTGCCTTTGAGCTGTAAAAGGCGGTTCGATGACGCTTTGGTCGGCAGACCCTGTGAAGAGATACCAGACAAAGGCTCCAAAAATATAAAGGGACAAAAAAATTAGTACCCATCCCCACACTTTTTGGCTTCGAGGACTAGGGGTAAATAGGGGTTTCATCTGAGAGCCTCCTCTACTGGGTAGGGAGGACGGTGGGGTGTTCGCCTTGCGGTCGCGCTTCGACGAATCAGGAGGAATAACGTTCTTGGCCATTAGGTACTCGTTGTAGGGGTTCGTTACTATTTCTTTTCGAATAACTACATTATCAAAAAATGCTAACGAAGAGTAGACACAGTTATTGATACCGCAGAAAAAAAGCTTTCTACGGTGAACCATTCACTATGAAGGCGTGCTGACGATGCACAGATGGGGTAAATGAAGCACTAAACGAGGGATTGGCAAATTTGCTTTGCCAAAGCAGGTCCTTCGTAAATAAAGCCTGTGTATATTTGGACAAGGCTCGCTCCTGCTGCCAATTTTTCCTTCGCATCCTCGGCAGAAGCTATTCCTCCTACACCGATGACAGGAAAAGCTTGCTTGGATTTTTTACAAAGATAACGAATTACTTCCGTCGAACGATGTGTAAGGGGGGCGCCACTTAACCCTCCCGCTCCAATTTTTTTCACCAGCTCGTCATCAGTTTTCAAATTGGCACGGCTAATGGTGGTATTTGTGGCAATTACCCCCGCGATTTGGGTAGTAGTTACAATCTCAATAATATCATCCAATTGGCTGTCGGTCAAATCAGGCGCAATTTTGAGCAAAATGGGCTTAGGTGTAAGCGATGAGCGATGAGTGATATGTGATGAGTGCCCCGCGAGTTCGTTGGCTCTTTGCTTGAGAGCGACAAGGATTTTCATCAATGGCTCTTTTTCTTGTAAGTCGCGCAGACCTGGGGTATTGGGCGAACTTACGTTGACTACAAAGTAATCGACTGTATCGTAAAGGGCATCAAAGCTCTTCAAATAGTCGTCGAGAGCCTCTTCGTTGGGAGTAAGTTTATTTTTCCCAATATTTCCTCCAATCAAAATTGTCGTTTTCCGCTTCCGCAGGCGTTGGGCAGCAGCGACAGCACCGTGATTGTTGAAACCCATGCGGTTGATAATGCCACGGTCGGGTTTGAGGCGAAACAAGCGCGGTTTTTCGTTGCCCTCCTGCGGTTTGGGCGTCACCGTCCCAATTTCCACAAATCCAAAGCCTAAGCAAGCCAACTCATCTACCAATTCTGCGTTTTTGTCAAAACCTGCTGCTAATCCCACGGGGTTTTTAAACTTCAACCCAAACACCTCTCGCTCCAACGAAGGATGTTCGAAATTGAATAACTGTTTTGAAATAAATGGAACCCCTGGAATTTGAAAGAAAAACTTGAGGGTGCCGCAAATAAAATGATGCACTTTTTCAGCATCAAAACGGAAGAGAATCGGAAGGATGAGCCACTTATACATGGCCACAAAGGTAAGGAAAAATTAAACCTGCGAAGGTCTTCTCGGGTGGGTTATAACTTTCTAATTATAAGAAATTTTTATTCTTTGCCCTTAAAACACCTGCTGACGATAGGGCAAATTCAATCGAAAACCGACCGTCATCAGGTTGGTTTTAAGGTTTTGGGAAGGCTCTTTGCTTTCCTGCCGACGAATAAGCATTCGGCCATCAATGAAGAAATTGTGTTTGAGCATGTACGACGCTCGCACGTCCGAAAACGAAACATCGACGGGCGTACCTTGTGTCAAGAAATTATTAACGTCACTCGGGCGGCTATCTTGGTAGCTTCGGTAAATACTTCCACCCCAGTTACGACCATCGACGTCGATTCCTTTGCGCGATTTTGAGAATGTTCCATAAAGGGTCAATCGGCGGCTAGGCTGATAACGTCCTATACCTACCACTTCCCAGAAATTTGCACCAAGTGGATGAGCCAATGGCAAGTCGAAGTGAACGTAATTGGTGTATCCCGACTTGTGGGCATACGTATAAGGCCGAGCAAGGTTGAGTTCTGCTTGTAAATCCAGATTAGGGATTTTGAAGGCGTCGACATATTTAAGTCCCGCCTGAAAACCAAATTTTTTACCCCAAGAGCCTTTTTTGCCAAAATATTCAGACGTTTTAAACTCATCGAGCATAAATTGGCTATAAAAACCAAACTTCTTGAGGAAATTCCAGCGAAAGTCAAAACCCAACATGGCATTGTCTGCACTTCCTAAGTAGGTTTCGAGGTAACGATAAAAAATAATGGGATTGAAGTAATTGGCATCCAACTTTCCATTGGTACGCCCATACATTTCGGCTTCGAATATCCCTAGGCTAATGTTCTTACTTAGATTAATGCTCAGATGATGAATAGCGGCGTATTTCTTTTCTAACGGCTCTTCAGGAGTACGAGGTACTTGATTATACAACATATTACACCAAAGGTTGGTGTATTGGAAACGTCCCAGTTGCGTCGTCACTTTTAAGAATAGGTAAGGAGAGCTCCAGTTGGATAAAAGCATGGAACGATACCCGCTTCCAATAAAATTTTGGTCATGACCAAACTGAATATTGACTTGTTTGAGGGGATTGAACGTCAGATACCCACGGGCCGAAATAAAGTCAACTCCATTGGTACGGATACTTTTGACTAAACTCTCGCCAGGAACAACATACAAAGGATAGGCCAAGTAAATACCGCGCACGTTAAGAGTATAGTTTCTAACATACTGAGGAAACATTCCCTGAGTATCGGTGACATAACTATAAAAACCTATCTTTTTACCGACATTACCTCGAAATTCTACCCCGCGGGCTGTTAGCCATAGGTAGTCTTTTGAATTGTTTTCCCCTCCCAAAATCAAGTGAGTAACAGGGCTTAAATGCAAATCGAAATTCTTATTTTGAACGTAGTAAAAATCAGAAGGCTTACGATAAAAACGCTTCCACAACGTTTTTTTGCTCATGGGAGTTCGGTCTGCTGACCATTCCCAGCTATCTTGACGTAAATAATCTAAGTTAAAAAAATCAGTGTCGTTGAGGGGCATGGTGCGGTCAGCCTTGATACTGTCCAAAAAATTCACGACCGCCGAGCGTTGAAAAGGTTTTATGCCAATATGAAAATTCTCATTCAATCGCCCACGACGAATTTCGTACCGATCAATAAGATGGTAATAGTCGTCATTGAGCGGGATGTATTGTGATTGGGCTACCGCATTTTGCAGGAATAAACACCAACAAACAATCAACGTATAAATTCTAAATTGCATAGCGTTAGTTATCACTTAGGCAAATTAAGCTAATTTTGCTGTTCTGAGAGTGGTATGGTTCCTCTCAAAAACCAAAAAAGACTATCCTCTTGAGCAAAATTTCTACTTCAGTCTATTTTCCTAACCTCAATGGGGTTCGTTTTATTGCAGCGTTTTCGGTTTTGATTCATCACATTGAACAAGTAAAAGAGGTTTTCAAAGTTCCGAATTTTTACGACAATCACCTCATTAAGAGCATGGGGAAATTGGGTGTCGATTTATTTTTCGTACTTAGTGGTTTTCTCATCACGTATCTTTTGCTGCACGAAAAAGGTCGTTTTGGGTTTATTAATACTCGTAATTTCTACATAAGACGGATTTTACGAATCTGGCCACTTTATTTTCTGATTGTATTATTATCGTTTTTTGTTTTCCCACAGATTTTTCTTTTCGTCCCGCCTAACAACGAAGTTTCGTTCATGGCGCACAACGTTTTTCGGCGATTATCACTTTTCCTGCTTGTCTTACCCAATATTGGCTTTATACTTTACAATGCCCCCTACTTGGCTGCCCAAACGTGGTCTATCGGAGTTGAGGAACAATTTTACTACCTCTGGCCTTGGATTGTCAAAGATTTTAACTGGAAACGACTCACTATAACCGTTTTTATCTTCTGCTTTGGCACCTTTGCGGTTTTTTATATTTACTACAACTGGGTTGGTCATACACAATATGCAAACAACGTGCCTGAAATTGCGCGTTTCTTTTTTAGCCAATTTCGAATTATTACTTTAATGACGGGCGGACTGTGTGCGGCGTTGGTGTATTACAAAAAAGAAAAGCTTCTACGACTACTTTTTCGCAAAGATGTGCAGTGGGCTGTGTATGTGGTTTTAGCAATTTGCCTCATCACAGGCGTACATGTGAGTAGCCTTAATTTGGAGTTTTACGGGCTATTTTTTGGTTATTTTATCCTCAATGTGTCTAGCAATACGGCCTCTATTGTTAACTTGGAATACAGTTGGATTTCGTATCTAGGAAAGATTTCGTACGGGATTTATATTTACCAAACCGCCTTTATCGTCGCTAGTGTCCACCTCATTCAGTGGACGTTTGGGGATACTCTTTCTGCGCTCACCTTCAACTTACTTCTTTATCCGCTTTCGGCCTTGCTTACCATTGGCGTATCGGCTTTATCGTACCGCTACTTTGAAACACCGTTTTTAACAATTAAGAATCGTTTCAGCAAGCACTGAAAGTGTGGTAACTGTTACTCGTTAAGAAATAACGGTTAACAGTTACCAGGCAACTCTACTTGATTTCCGTCACGATGGAATTACTGAGGCGGAGGAGTTCTATTTCGGCGAGTTTGACGTTGAAAGCCGCTTCAATCATTCGTGATTCTGTCGCAACGGCATTGCGTTGGGCTTCACGGAATTCGATAGCCGTCGAGTTTCCAAACTTGTAGCGTTCAAAGGCCAACTCTACGTTTTGGCGCGCGATTTTTAGATTTTTCCCCTCAAAGCCAAACAGTTGAATGCTGTTTTGGTAGCTGTTGTAGGTACGTTCCAAAGCCGACAACAACTGGTTTTTCAAATCGGCTTCTTGGTATTCTGTAATGATGGTGTTGATCTTGGCGTTTTGCTCGCGGCGGCGTTGGTTATAACCGTCGTAAATCGGCATATTTAGGCGCAGTCCGTAGTTTAATACCCGCGCCTGCCCTTTTTGAGGACCAAACCCCACCTCGTTATTGAATGACGTGTATGTATAACCCGTCACTAAGTCCACCTGCGGGTATTTGGTCGATTTAACTTCTTTTTCGTTAATTTTTGCCAACGTGCGACTTTGAGCCGCTGCCAATAGATTGGGGTTTTCCGTTATTTTTTGCTTCAAATCGGCCAAAGACAAGTCATTACGAAAAACGATGGTATCAATTACCGCAAACTTGGTTTCAAAATCGCGGAAAAGTAACGCATTCAAATTCACATTGGCGTTTTGAATCACTTGCTGCTGCGCCAATACCGCTGCTTGGTCTTGGTTGTAGTCCACCTGAGCGGCTAAGTACTCCGACTTCGACGTTGTTCCTACTTCGTAATTGGCTTTAGCCAACTCTTGGCGCGTTGCCGAAATATCCAACGCATTTTGGAGTGCTTTGAGGCGCTGCTTTTGGCGAATGATTTCGTAATAGGCATTAGCTACCTGTGAAACCGTGTTTTGAATTGCAATTTGGACGCTGGTTTTACCTAGTTTTTCAAACTCCTTGAGGCGGTCGGCGGCGGCAAACATCCCCATTCCGTCGTAGAGTGTCCATACCATGGTTACCCCCGCGTTGTTGTTGCGGTTATCAATCCCGCTCTGCACCAGTGGTTCGCGGATGTTGTTAAAAAACGATTGGTTGATGCTATTGCGGGTAAAGTTTTGGAGAGCCGTTCCTGATACGACAGGCAACATCCCCGCATTTCCTCGGGTATTGTCATTGTGGGCAATGGCCTCACGACTTTGAACCACTTTAATGGAATAACTTTTTTCAAGTGCGGTAGAAACGGCATTTTCGAGTGTCAATAGCTCTTGAGAAGACGAATCTAACGATAAACAAAAAGTGATAGGGAACGCAAGAAAAAAGTATTTCATATTAGCAAAAACGAAATTAGCGGGCTTTTATGTAGGACAAACTGCCATTCTTCCGATAACAGAAATGGCAGGAAGTTCGTTTAATGGATTGCGATAAAACTTTCGCACTGCTTCAAAAATAGCTTTTTAAAGCGTAGCTTTAGGCTTTGTTTAACCCTGACACGATGAAAAACTACTTTTACGCGCTCTGTGCCGCCTTTTTAGCGGCATGTTCGGGCCAGAAGAAAGCCGACCTAATTGTTTATAATGCAGCGGTCTATACCGTTGATTCGACCTTCTCCAAAGCCTCTGCCTTTGCGGTCAAAGATGGCAAATTTGTAGCCGTGGGCGATTCGGTCACGGTCTTTTCTCAATTCCATTCTGACTCCCTCGTCGATGCCCAAGGCCACCCCGTTTACCCTGGTCTTTACGACGCCCACGCCCACTTCTACGGCCTCGGCCAAATGCTTGACCAAGCCGATTTGGTGGACACACAGTCGCCCGAAGAAATTGTCGAACGCCTCAAAAAATACCAATCCGAACACCCCGATGCCGTCTGGATTATTGGCCGTGGATGGGACCAAAACGATTGGCCCGTGAAGGAATTTCCGACCAAAGAGGTATTAGACAAAGCGTTTCCAAATAATCCTGTTTATTTAACTCGCATTGATGGTCACGCGGGGTGGATTAATTCTAAAGCCCTCCAACTGGCTAAAATCACCGCCGAAACCAAAACGGAAGGCGGCTTGGTGGTGCTGAAAAATGGGCAACCGACGGGCGTGCTCATCGACCGCGCCCAGCAGCTTGTGCGTGCGCTCAACCCCACGCCCACGAAAGAAGAGATTACGTCTAAACTTCTCAAAGCGCAAGCGGTGTGTTTTCAATATGGCCTGACTAACGTCGGCGACGCGGGGTTAGCTCCTGATATCATCGATCACATTGATAGCCTTCAAAAAGCAGGAACGCTCAAAATTCGATTGTATCCGATGGTGAGTGTAAGTCAAGAAAATATCGAAAAGATGCTCAAAAAGGGCATTTACGTCTCTGACCGATTGAACGTTCGTTCGTTTAAGATTTATGCCGATGGCGCGTTGGGTTCGCGCGGGGCTTGTTTACTCAAACCTTACAGCGACGCCCCCGAAACAACGGGTTTTCTGCTTTTTAGCCCCGCCGAACTTGAAAAATGGATTTCTCAATTGGCCGATAGCGAGTTTCAGGCCAATACGCACTGCATCGGGGATTCGTCTAACCGCTTGATGCTAAATCTTTACGCGAAGTATTTGAAAGGCAAAAACAATCGCCGTTGGCGGATTGAACACTCGCAAATCGTGGATGCAGCCGATGTGACGAAATTTGGCGATTATTCGATTTTACCCTCCGCCCAACCTACACACGCTACTTCCGACATGTACTGGGCGGGGCAGCGTTTGGGCAAAGACCGCGAAAAAAATGGATATATTTTTAAAACTTTGATGGACCAAAACCAAAAAATCGCGTTGGGAACTGATTTCCCAGTGGAGGCCGTCTCGCCTTTTTATACCTTCCATTCGGCCGTGTATCGTCAAGATGCCAAGGGCTTTCCTGCGGGAGGTTACCAAGTAGAAAATGCCCTGACGCGTGAACAAACGCTGCGTGGAATGACGATTTGGTCGGCCTACGGTAATTTTGAAGAAAATCGCCTCGGCAGCATCGAATTGGGCAAAGCTGCCGATTTTGTTATCCTAGAAAAAGACTTGATGACTGCTCCCGCCAACGAGCTCCGCGAGCTAAAAGTAAACAAAACCTACGTAGCGGGCGAAAAGGTTTTTGAACGCAAATAACAGTGTTTAAATGTGGTTGTACAATTGACAATCAAACGATATTAGATGAAACAAGTTAATTGGAGGCATAAAAGTGTCATTTTAAGCAATATCCTATTGAAAAACCTTCCCGAAAGTTTTAAATTTTCGGGAAGGTGGTAAGGTAAGAAGAAACTACGCTGAATTACGCGCGGCGTTGATGATACCAAACATCGCCCGAATGACGAGCTTGTTATACACATCCACGTCGGCGGTAGAAAGTTCGCCACTTTGTAACTTTTGAAGCGCGTACTGCTGAATCGTCATCAACGGCAAGACAATTCGCTCCCGAATCTTGATGGATTCTTTGGTAACGGGGTTTTGGTTTAACAAATCTTTTTCACCCGAAAACTCCAACATCAACGCAATACTGCGCTCGTATTCCTCAAACATCATGTTCCAAATCGTTGCAAACTCTGGATTGTCTTGGAGGTATTTGGTAGCGGGATAGTACGCCTTCATCAGCGACTGCATCGAGTTTTCAACCAACGTACGCACAAATAACGAACGCTTGTAAAGTTTCTTCAAGGCGTCCATTTTTCCTTCGTTTTTCAACGTTTCCAAGCCCGACCCAAACCCGTAAAAACCAGGCACATTTTGTTTCATCTGAGCCCAAGAACCTACAAACGGAATCGCACGGAGGTCTTCAAACTTGAGTCCACCGCCACTTCCGCGCTTATCGGGGCGGCTGCCGATTTTGGTTTGTCCGTAAAAGCGCAATGGGGTAATTTTCTCCAAATACGGAACAAACGTTGGGTGGTTTTTGAGCCCCAAATACGCATGATACGCCGCATCGGCGAGCTCTTCCATCAATGCCTTATCGGCCTCAGAAAGTTGGTCTTTGGTGTTTTTGGGCATAAAAAGATTGTTTTCCAATCCTGCCGTAAATAATCTTTCTAGGTTATAAATGGCGGTTGGTACAGTCCCGTAATTTGAACTGATGGTTTGCCCCTGCACTGTCAACTGAATTTCTTTGTCTTCAATATCTTTCCCCAACGACGCATAAAACGCGTGGTTGTTGCCCCCCCCACGACCTGGAGGCCCTCCCCGACCGTCGAAGAAGGTCACTTTGACGTCGTATTCGCGCGAAATTTTTGTGAGTTGTTCTTTTGCCGAGAAAATCGACCAGTTTGCCCGCAAATATCCTCCGTCTTTCGTACCATCCGAGAAACCCACCATGATGGTTTGTTGGTTACCTCTTTTGGCCAAATGCGCACGATAATAGGGATTTTCGTACAACATTTTCATTACCTCCGACGCATTCGCAAGATCATCTACCGTTTCGAAAAGAGGTACAATATCGACGTGCAACTCGTCGGTTTTCCACACATTTTTAAACAATGCCAATACTTCCACCACGTTAAGCGCACTCGCACAGTTGCTGATGACGTAGCGATGAGCTCCTTCTATTCCGTTTCGTTTCTGAATTTCACGAATGGCCAACATCGAGCCGTAAATATCTTTCGTAATCGGGTCTTTGAAATCGCCTTCTGCCAACTCTACCTGTAACGACAACAAGAAATCTATTTTTCGTTTTTCATCCCAACTTTCATAATCAGAGAATGAGAAAACAGGAACTTGTTTTTCAATTTTCGTAAGAATTTCCTGCCACGCCAACGAGTGTTTAGGGCTTACTTGACGAATATCCAAACTAGCAAAGAAGAAACCAAATAGCTTGATTTTCAATACTGTTTCATCCAACAACTCCACAAATAGAGAATCATGGTCGCGTACCAATACTTCCCGCGCTTGGCTCAAGTCCGCTAATAGTTCTTCAGCTTTGGTGTAATGCTCTTGGTCAGGATAATAAATCGCGTTATTGGTCTTACGCTCTGCCGTTGATATAAACTCCTCTACGCCATTAAACGTCAATCGGCGCTTGAGGTATTTAATATCACGCCAATAGCACTTGAGCAATATTTGGCGCAATCGGTCAGCCACCTCCAATGTCACATCTGAAGTAACAAATGGGTTTCCGTCGCGGTCGCCTCCAGGCCAAAAGCCCAAGCGGAACAAACCCGTGTGTGTCCATTCGTTCATCGGTACTTCAAGGCCATTGAGCAGGCGTTGGACAAGCATCGGGATGGCTTTATAGAAGACGTTCTCCAAAAACCAGCACAATGTCATGGCTTCATCCAGCGGTGTAGGCTTGTTTTTGTTGATAAAGCCCGTTTTTCCCAACTGCAACAGAAGATGGTTTACTTCCACAAAGTCATTGTCTTTGATGGATTCTTCCAAATCAGTAATGATACCTAGTACTTTGCCTGGGTAAAATTGGGTAGGGTGCGCTGTCAACACGATGCGTACGCAAAAATCTTCTAACTTACGAAGGAGTTTTTGGCGCAAATCGTCGCTATCGACCCGATTGAGTAGCTGCGTAATCGACCCTTGCCCATTGCTGTCATGTGTGTGGTCAAAACCCGCATCTTCTACGGAATCAAACAATACAACCTGCCGTTCGATGAACTTGATTAAGTTAAATAGTAAGTCGCGACGTTCATCTTCGGTCGCATTTTCGGTGTATTCCTCAAAAAACGACTCGATGATTTGCAAAGGGCTTTTGCCCGCATTAAACCCTTCCTCACTCGCCTGAACAAGCAACGGAAGGAGCGTACCCGTACGGTAGATATCCTGAAACGGTAAACTCAGAAACAGGCTGTTGAAAATGTTATATTTCGTTACAACAGCGTCTTGATAAACGTTAGGCATGTGGGTTGTTAATGTTAGGTGGGTATTAGACAGCGAATAAACGTATAAAATTGTACATTTTCAAGAAAAAGAATCGATTTTTATCAATTTTACTAATTTAAATAGGGGTTTTATTGAAAATTTCTTAATTTAACCTTAAAAATCATACGTTATGTTCAATTCTCAAACATAAAGAAGAAACCATTGTATGTTTAAACGTATCCCTTTTTACTCGTTTGAAATCACTACTTTTGCTCTCGTTTGGGGTTGGCTTAGTTGGAACCGTTTCCTATACGCAAGAATTTCGCCGCCGCGAAATTGACCCCACTTCATTTGTTCAAAACCTCCTGCCCATCACGGCAGAAGACCTCAATTATGATACGGTCTATGAGAATCTGATTCAGCTCTACACTGCTCCGCTCGACCTCAACACTTGCACGCGCGAAGAACTAGCGGCTACGTATCTCCTCAATGAGCGTCAGCTCAATCGCTTTTTTGAGTACCGAAACCAACTAGGAACCTTCCTCTCTATTTACGAGTTGCAGGCCATTCCTGAGTTTGATTTACCGCTTATTTACCGCCTCCTTCCCTTCGTCACCGTTACCTCTTCAAATCAGAAAATAGGGAAGGGATTAACTAACCCTACAGACCATTATTTTCTGGTACGTACGGAGCGGCTTTTGGAACAAAAACGCGGAGCTACGGCAGAGGCTCCCCAATCGCGCGATGGCACCTTACAGAAATTTACGGGAAGCCCTTTGCAGTGGTACGCTCGTTATCGATACAATCGAAGCCGCGACTTTAGCTTTGGCATTACGGCCGAAAAAGACGAAGGAGAAGCTTTTTCGTGGAAGCCTTCGGGGCACAAGTACGGCCCTGATTTTTTATCATTTCACGCCCAAGTACAGCATCGTGGTCACCTCAAAAACCTTATTTTGGGTGATTACCAACTCCAAGTAGGACAAGGGTTGATTTATTCGGCAGGTTTTTCGCTGGGCAAAGGCATAGAAACCGTCTATACCATTCGTCGCCCTACGACAGGCATCCGCCCTTACACTTCTGTCACCGAAACGGGCTTTTTTCGGGGCATTGCGGCCACTTATTCTTTGAGCAAACACCTTGAACTTACCGCGCTCCTTGCCCGCGTTCGTCAGAGTGGAACACTTACTGTCCAGCAAACCATCAGCTCGTTTCAAACCGACGGTCTTTTTCGGATTCCCAACGAACTCCAATACCGTGCTAACCTCGTAGAACAAAACGCGGGAGCGCATTTGGCGTATCATCTTGACCGTGGACAGCTAGGTGCTACCTATCTTCATACTTCTTTTGACTATCCGTTACAGAAAGCAGAAGCACTACGCAATGCGTTTGAGTTTCGGGGAAAACATAACCATCTTTTGGGGCTGTATGGCAATTATGTTTGGCAAAATTTCCATTTTTTTGGTGAAACGGCACGCTCCAAAAGTGGTGGTACGGGTACTGTTGCGGGAGTATTGACCAGTCTCACCAAACGCTGGGATGCGTCCCTCCTTTTTCGGAATTTTGACAAAAATTTCCACAGTTTCTATGCCAATGCTTTTGGAGAAAATAGCCGTAATATCAACGAAACTGGACTGTATTTGGGGGTAAAGTACAGCGTTCACAAGCGGCTAAAACTAACGGCTTACGTTGATCTCTATCGCTTTCCGTGGTACAAATACTTGGTTGATAAACAGCCTACCAGCGGTTTTGATTTTCTTCTCCAAAGCACTTGGACACCTTCTAAACAATGGACGCTGTATGCCGTTTTCCGCCAAGAGCAAAAAGAAAAAAACATTGCTTCTGATTTGTCAAAGCAAAAATTTGTCACCCAAACCCTGCGACGGAATCTCGTTTTCAATGCTGAGTATAATCATGAGCGTAGTTGGTCATTCCGAAGCAGAATTCAAGGTGGAACCTTTGGTTACGACGGTTTCAAAGCTGACAAAGGATGGCTAGTCCTCCAAGAAATAACTGCCAAATGGAGCAAAATTTCTACCACAATCAGGGTTTCTGCCTACAATACAGATAGTTACGACGCCCGCCAATATGCGGTAGAACAAGACGTTTTATACGCTATTTCAATGCCTGCATATTACGAACGTGGCTTTCGGCACTTTTTCTTACTTCGCTATTCGGCTACGAATCATAGTGATATTTGGTTTCGAATATCACGCACAAGTATGCCCGAGCGAGATGTACTCAGTTCGTACGTAGACGAGATTCAAGGTTCTAAACGAACAGACATTAAGCTCCAATTACGTTATCGGTTTTAAAACCTATGAGGTTTAGGCAGTCACTAATTACCAAACCTCATAAGTTTAAGTAAAATTTTGGCATACCTTTTGACGAGTACAGGAGTCAAAACTACAATCGATACCCGTCGTTTATTAATCTCAATACTTCGAAAGTCGTTATTTCTGATTGGATAGGTACCAATCAGGGGGGGAAGTACAACAGTGTTTGGGACTATACCATGCCTACGCCATCTACCCTAAAAATTGTGTTTATTGGCTTCAAGGGGAATCTTAAGCTAATAAACACCACCAATACCGCTATATATTAATTCCCGACTCTATGGTCAAAAAATCTGCCATATTAATGGCAGATATATGGTATGATACAAACAGCTTTTTAATTTCTTTTTCTGAATTTATTAAAAATGCCTATACTTGCCGACATCGTGCCGAGTATAGGCATTTTTGCGTTTGCCTAACCTTCAAATAATCATGCTTTACTACCTATTTTCGTACTTAGACAAAGCCTTCAACTTCCCTGGAGCAGGAGTATTTCAATATATTTCGTTTCGGGCGTTAGGGGCTACTGTCACTTCCTTGTTAATTGCCGCCATTTTTGGACGCCGTATCATTGATTATTTACGTACTAAACAAATCGGCGAAACCATTCGCGATTTGGGCTTACAAGGTCAAATGGAAAAAAAAGGAACACCTACTATGGGAGGGTTCATCATTTTGGCATCTTTACTTATCCCTGCGCTTCTTTTTGCCAAGCTTTCTAATGTTTACATTGTTTTACTGCTCATTACAGCTGTTTGGACGGGGCTCATTGGTTTTGTAGATGACTACATCAAAAAATTCAAAAATAACAAAGAAGGTTTAGAAGGCAAGTTTAAGGTAGTAGGTCAAGTCGGGTTGGGGTTGATTGTAGGGTTAACTTTATCGTTTAACCAGCACGTCAAGATTCGGATTTATGATAAGCCCTTAATAAGCTCGGCAATTGGTGAAGTACAGCGTTACAAGGACGCCATTAACCCTACTGTGACGACGCTTCCGTTTATTAAAAACAATGAGTTTGATTATTCCAATTTGCTCTTTGGTCTTCTTCCTGACAGCTACTCATGGATTATTTATACCATCGTTGCTATTTTTATCATTACTGCCGTTTCTAATGGGTCTAACATTACCGATGGAATCGACGGGCTAGCGGCAGGAACTTCCATCATCATCGGGCTCACATTGGGTGTCTTGGCCTATGTATCAGGGAATGCTAAGTTTTCACAATACCTCAACGTAATGTATATTCCCAACGCTGGAGAGTTAGTAATTTTTATTGCAGCCTTTGTCGGGGCTTGTATTGGATTTCTGTGGTACAACTCTTACCCTGCGCAGGTTTTTATGGGCGATACGGGTAGCTTAATGCTCGGCGGAGTTATTGCTGTTATTTCGTTGGCTATTCGTAAAGAATTATTGATTCCTATTATGTGTGGAATTTTCTTTGCCGAAAGTCTTTCCGTCATTATGCAAGTGAGTTACTTTAAATATACCAAGAAAAAGTACGGTGATGGACGGCGTATTTTCTTGATGTCGCCGCTTCACCACCATTTTCAGAAAAAGGGATACCACGAAGCTAAGATTGTGGCTCGTTTCTGGATTGTGGGCATTATTTTGGCCATTGCTACGTTAGTTACGTTAAAACTCCGTTAGTCAGTACAAGTAACTATACCTTTTTTTAGAATGGCGAGCAACTTTAGAAAGTCACTCGCCGTTTTTGTTTTACGCATCCAAAACAAGTAAAACCTTTAAATAAAAACCGTATAATTCCTTAGAAGGGTACGAGTAAAAATCTACACTTTTGTACACTTTTTCGTTTAGTCTCATCCCTAACTTCAACAAAATCATGAATAAACTCCTCTCTGTGCTGTTTGTATCTATCTTTTTTTTGAGCATCGGAACTTCTCGAACGGTTATTGCTCAAACCCAACCCACCCCAAGTATGCAGGAGCAATACGATAAACTTCACGGAATAAAGCCTAAAACCCAGACAACGAATAAATCGAAAACTACCCCCCAAAAATCTAATCAGCCTGCTAAGCCTATGCCAGCCCCTGAAGTTGTGAGTGAAGGTGGAGTTGGGATAAAAGTAGGGATTCGAGGTGGGGTAAATTACAGTTCTGTCACATCGGATGCCATCAAAACGGATGGTATTACCATTGACCATACCCTGTGCTATTTCGGAGGACTCATGGTAGAAATAGGAGGGGAACGTTTTTCCGTTCAACCAGAAGTCCTGTACTCTCAAACAGGCTACAAAATCAGCGCCCCAAAATCAGGAAGTTTGCTCGCGGGCGAAAGCCGCCTCAACACTGTGACCGTCCCACTTTTGTTCAAAGTAGCACTTGGCAATGGCTCTACAAAGTTTTTTATCAATGGTGGAGGATATGGAAGTTATGCGCTCAGTGGCTGGGCAAAACAAACTTTTAATGGTATTACGAACAAAACCAAGCTAACTTTCGACGCTGGTGATCAGCGTCTTGAGTACGGTGCCGTGGGTGGTGCAGGAGTCTCTTTAGCCCTAGGCATAGTGAAACTGCTCATTGAGGGTCGCTATTATTATGGACTTGGTAGTGATGGCAATATAGCTGTTGCTAATAAACTCTTTACCCGAAATATCCAAGGTTCGGTAGGATTATTGATTCCACTCGGAGGGAATTAAACGAAATAAGCGCGTGGGTGCTATCCACGCGCTTATTTCGTTTCTTGAAAAGCTCCTGAGCGAATGAATGCCTCAAGGACATTAAGGTGCTGGGTAAAGGCCGTACGACCATCGTCTGTAGCGGCGTAGGTAGTGTTAGGTTTACGTCCGACAAATTGTTTTTGAACACTCACAAATCCCTGCTCTTCGAGCGCACGCAGATGCGTAGCGAGGTTACCATCAGTGAGTTGAAGAAGTTCTTTGAGTGCATTAAAACTCAATGACTCATTCACCATCAGTACTGACATGATACCTAACCTTGCCTTGCTCTCAAAAGCTTTATTGAAACGTTCGAGCATTTAATGTGTCTTTTCTTTAGTCGCAGTAGGGAAAATTGTTATCGTTTTATATCGTACTTAAAATACATAAAGGTTCCGTACACAATGTGAAGAACCCCAAAACCAAGTGCCCAAACCAATAGATTATAGCCCGTCATAAACAACGAAATCAATCCCAAAATTACTTCCGATAATCCAAGATATTCAACATCCCGAACGGTGTATTTACTAGCATTGAGCAAGGCTAATCCATAAAAAATGAGGGTTGCGGGAAAACTCACCCACAAAATACCGCGGTAAAACATAGCTAGGCAAAAGATACCTCCCGTTACGAGGGGAATCATTAGGCTAAAAACCAAGCGTTTTGAGGTACTGTTCCAAACGCTTTGTCCCGACTTCTTTGCTTTACGTATGGTAAAGAACACCCCAAAAATCAATGCTAAAACCAAGACGATGGTTCCATCAATAAGCACAAAACGCATCATTTCGCCACGGGTAAGCTCCGAAACATCGCTCATTCCTTCGTAGCTTAACGCATCGGTTTTAAGACGTAAGTAGGCCACTAACGCCCCCCCTAGGGCAACAATACCCGCAAATATCCCTGATAAACCGCTTAACGATAGGAATTTTGACGAACGTTGCATCAAATCCCGAATCTCAGTCAAGGTTTCTAATGATTGATTGTGAGAATCCATCTGTTTATTTTATGGAATTTACATAGTTAAAAACCAG
Source organism: Runella sp. (assembly GCA_023254175.1). Lineage (GTDB taxonomy): Bacteria > Bacteroidota > Bacteroidia > Cytophagales > Spirosomataceae > Runella. Next base: position 44,304 of record JALQYJ010000154.1, read on the forward strand.
CACCACAGCTTTGTACCAATTACAAGTACGCCAACCACGACGGCCGACCACGAAGTCAGCATAACTCCTGCGGCGGCAAGATCTTTGGCCGCTTTGATTTGCGGATGATAGTCGGGCGAGACTAAATCACATACTTTTTCAATGGCCGTATTAAACGCTTCTGCCGTCCAAACTCCCCCTATCACTATTGCCACCAACGCCCATTCCAATCGCTCCAGTTCAACTATTAGGCCAACGATAATTGCTGCTATAGCTGCAATAAGGTGAAAACGAGCATTGTTTTCGTAGCGAAATAAAGCTACTACACCTTCAAAGGCATAGCTAAAACTACGAATCATTTTACGAAAGTCAACCATCAAATTTATTCAGCCAAAACGCTTTTTACTGACAAAACGTTTTTTTCGTTTTGTGCAAAGATAGGGAGAAGACATCAGAAAACTAACGTCTGCCCCCTATCCAAGCGCTTTTGGGCTAGGTTTTTAGTCCACTTTTACCTTGCCACCACCCGAATAACTTCTAAAATCGCCCGAGTACATGGCATCGGCACTGACGGGGCCAAGCGTGAATGTGCCTTTAGTAATCACTCGCACCATGTAATAAAATGTTTTGGGCTCTGACGTAGCCGTGGTGTAATAATTGATGCGGTCATCGCGAATATCAAAGTGCTCAGGAACGGCAGCCGTCTGGATCCATGGCATATCGCGGGGTTCGGTCAAGCGTGGGTTTTCTATTTCGAAAGACGCTGGGAGTAAATCCGTCACCACCACATTTTCAACTGGTGAGCCGTCGGTGCTGCTGAGGCTAATCTTTACCACCACCAAGTCGTTTTGTCGGAACGTGCTGATTGGTTGTCCAAAGCGATTGAAGAATTGTTTACGAACGCGCAAACCTGCATCTTCTTCCGTGTACGTTCCTGTGGCACTGATACCCTCCGTTTGAGCAAACCAATAGACCGAACCTTTGCCCGAGGCAGCCCCCACCCCCCGAAGGGAACTATTGGTTGAAATTATCAACTCTTTTCCATCAAACTGATAGCCTTTTCCATTAATAGTCATTTTAGCAATTGCAGTCGAATTCGCGTTTTTCTTGGCCAATTTACCCAACGCCAAAAACGAGAACGCTGCTTCTTGAGTGTTGAGGTACCAACTCGATGCCATTGCTTCTGATAACCATCGGGCAAGTCGAGGAATTTGGAGGTTATTCGGGTCGGTTTCAATGAGGGTATTGACCGTCAAAGCTAAATTCCGAATCGGACTAGCAAAGCTTCCACCCATCCCTCTAGCTCCTACTGGAGGCACATAATCGGCGGGTAATAACGCCTTATAACTGCGTTCGTCGCCGATTTGCTTGTACGCCGCTGCCAATAAATAGCGCGTGTCGAGCGTCAATAACTGTTGATTTTGTTTGTAATAATTCATCGACGCCCGATTGGCTTTCCCGCCCAATGCCAAGGTATATAGCGAATACATGGTCGTGCGGCTCGCAATCGTCAGCTGCGTATAGCCGCCTGTTTCATTATACACATAGTCATATTCCGTAGCGGCTATTCCTGATTTGTTCGTCAGGTAATCCAGCATCCGCCCCAGTGTCGACGTATTCACTTCAAAACCAGCTCGTTGTGCCTCCAATAAAAAGTGCGTTGCGTAGGCCGTACCCCATGCCGATTCTTCGGTACTGGCAGGCCAATAACTTACCGCACCACTGGGCAACTGCATACTTTCTACCTTTTGAATGGCCGCTTGGACGTTGAAAGTAGGGTTGAAATCGCTCTCGCCCGTTTTGACGAGGTAGGTTTTGGGAGCAATGGTTTTAGCCAACTCCCCAAAATAAATCTGTGGAAATGCCTTCGAAATGGTTTGCTCGATGCAGCCATGTGGATATCCGAGCAGGTAGTCGAGGGCTTTGGCGTATTGTACTATCGGCGAACGGCTCACTACGATTCGGCTCGTTATGGTTGACGGGATAAAATCATTTCCTCGCAAATCAATGGTAGCAGTGTTACCGCCCGCAATTACTCCTGACTGACTCGCTTTGAGCAACGAAGCCGCAGGGCGTACCGTCAGCTCCGTTTTTTCGACAAATTTCTCTTTGCCATTATTCACCGTCACAACTACCGAACCATTTCCCATGGCCTCGGCCGCTTTGATGGTGAAATATGTTCTGGCTTCTTTTTCAGGGGCAATACTTAGGCGCTGAGATACCTGACTAATCGCCGATAACTTCCCGCTGATAGCGATACTTGCCGTAACATTGGCTGTTGTTTTTTCGGTATTGCTGATATTTACGGGGACAATTACCTCATCGGTTGGGCTCAAGAAACGTGGCAAAGCCGTACTGATTACGATGGGGTCGGCCACTTTCATATTTTTGTTGTTCGCCCCAAAGGCATTGTCTTTGTAAACCACGGCCATAATGCGTAAATCGCCCGAAAACTGCGGGATTTCCACCTCAAACTCGGCTTCTCCGCTCAGTCCTGTTTCAATCTGTCCCGACCAGTACGCCACCAAGTTTACCCGTCCGTTGGAAAGGGGATTGATGCGTTTTTCCAAATCGTAACCGTCTCCCCCAACGCTGCTTGTGGAGGCCAACGATAGTTCGGGGAAAAGAAACGGATACAAGTCGTGGCTACTGACTTCTAAGGCTCGTTTTTGGTAGAAAAAGCCGTGAATGTCGGGGGTTTGGAAATTTTTGATTTGCAAAATTCCTTCGTCCACCACCGCGACCGTTAGTTGGGCATTCCGCGCCGTTTTGATTTTTATCTTCTGTTTGGTCTTTGAGCGCGATTTTTCAACCGCTACAATTTCTACGGGAATTTTGGTGTCTTCTTCTTCCACTTTCACCGAGGCAAAACCGTGCGCCACCGTCAGCGGTAAGTTCGAATTATCCAGCGGACGAATCAAAGTAGCAGTGACGTAGGCATTGGGCAAATGCTCATCGCCTAACGAGAAAGTAAATTCGGCCGATTTGTTGTCGGTTTCTAGGTAATGATGTTCCAATACCTGATTGCGCTCCACCGTCACCAATAGTTTTCCCGCAAACGGTGTTTTGAACAACACCTTTGCCTTATCTCCGACTTGGTAGAATGGTTTATCAAATTCCATCAACACCTCACCTTCGTTGCTTACTTCAAACGACGAAGCCGACGTGCCTCCCCAACCGTACGCGTAAAAGTGCGTCACCGAATAACCAGCCACACCGCCTGCACGGCGAATGCGAACTTCGTATTGACCCGACACTGTGGGTATGTATCGTACTTCGGATAGGCCATTTTTAAAAGAAACTACGTTGGAATACACTACTTTTTCTCGTTTTTTGGACGCGTACCGTAGTTGGTCGTTTTGTTTTTCTACGACGGTTTGATACTCCATCCGCACAATGTCCACTTGGGCCGTCGCGGTTGCTTTGGGCCGACCGTCTTTGTCCACCGCCACCAAACCAATCGGAACGGGGGCGTTGAGCCCGACGTAGCTATCGGGCATTCGTACCCCATAAAACACGTCTTGAGTAAAGACATCAAAACGTTTGAGGCGATTGACGGGACGGCCTGTTTCGTCAAAAACCGTTACGTAGATTTTTCCTTCCAATACGCCCATATCTTGATACGTAGCAGGAAGTACAAAGCCCTCTTTGGCTTGCCCATTGTCGTCGGTTACTCCTTGGCGTACGGTGTTTTCGTAGTTGCTATTGTTGGGAATGTCAAAAATATATTCCTTGTATTTTTCGGTAAAAAAGGCTTTTTTATTCAACGAAAACTCCATTTCGTAGTTTCGCCCCGAGGCAGGTGGCCCAAATAAATTGAGGGCTGTTGCGTTGAGTTGGATGGTTTGTCCCGTTCGGTAGTATTCTTGGTTTGCTTTGACGTCCACCTTAATACGGTCGGGCATAAACTCCTCAATGCTCAGTTTTTTGGAGATTAGTAACACATCATTGGCATTATACACTTCGACACTGTAACTGCCCGTAACTGCCGCTTTGTCGAGTACCACCGAGGTTTCAACGGCGCCTTGGCCGTTGGTCGTTACCCGAAACGTCTTCAATTCTTTTCCATTGGGCAAAATTACTTTGATTTTCAACGGAATTTCACCTACACTTTTCCAATTTTGTTGACGAACGACGGTATTAAAATGAACCGTTTCCCCTGGGCGATAAATGTCGCGGTCGCCATACACAAACGCCTCAAAACCCGACGTATTATCGCGTTTGCCTTCTACCTCAAAACGAGAAGTTTCGACTTGGGTATCTTCTAGTAACAAATAGTTGAAATCTTGGGCCGTGTTATCCTCCGAACGCGGCGTTTGGGCCACCACCATCGCAATTTTAAAATTCGGGGCTTTTTCCGACAGCTTTTCAAATTTCACCACCCCGTCCCTGTCGGTTTTGCCTTTTACCACGGTTTGGTTGTTGGTCGAAACCAAGCTGATTTCCAACTTGCCCAACGGCTCGGCGGTTTTAATCGAGTTGGCAAATACCCACAATTCATCTTTTCCTTGTTTGGCAATGAGTCCAATATCTGACAGCGACACCATTTTGATGGCGCGGTTGTACTGTTCATCTTTCGACTGTACCGCCACCACATAAATTCCTCGAAACTCATTGGTCGCGTCGGGAATCCCCAAATTCAAGGCCGAAACGCCCTTTACTTTGGGCAAATTATCGGTTTCTACCGTTTTGTCCACCACTACATCGCTGAACACTTGGTTGTAATCTTCGTCGTAGTTGTAATTTCCCGTAGGCCCCCAATTATCCTCGCTCCCCCCCAAATACCCGTATTCTTCGTAACGGTTGCTGCGGAGATATTGCAAAATGTTGTTTTCGTAAATCTTCGTAATTTTTACCTGTACTTTCGGAACGTTCACAATCTGGATGCCCACATTTCGCGCGCCTTTGGACGAGAGGTAAATGGCTTTTTTGTTCACAAACGAAATGCTGGCAGGCATTAACCCAAAGAACAAATCTTTACTAACGGGTTCTTCCAAACGCGCTCCTAGTACCCCCTGCACTTGGTCGGTGAGGGTGAGCACGTAAGTGTCGGTTTCGTTAAAATCACCCCGAACGACGAAGCCATTTTCGGTCAGCTCGGCTTTGGTCTGTACGGCAGGCTGGATGGTATAACAGGTGCTCAAGTCCTCGTTTTTCAGTTCTTGCGTCGTAATGACCCGCACCATGCCTCGGTTGTTTTCAAAGCTCGTTTTGACGTCTTTCACTTCGAGCGTTGTGGCCGATGGGATGCTACTAGACAAGGCTAAAGGCGCTGTGCTTGTATAGGTTGTGTTTGGAACTTTCACCCCTTTTTCAACGGCGACTTCCAGCGGTTGTTCGTTTTTATCGGCGAGGGCTTCCCCCAAAGCGACCGTCACCACGGGTGCATTTTGCGTAGGAATGACGGCAATACTTAGCTTTTTTTGGTCGCTTTTGGCACTGAGTTTTCCGCCAATTTCTCCGCTATTGAGATCATAATTAAAATACAACTTGGTTTTTGCCAAGGGCTTACCTGTCTCGCGCGACTTAGTCCAGTAAGTTTCGGTCTCAGTAAGTTGGAGGTAAGGCGTATGAAACGTCACCTCGTCGCCCGATACGTCGTAGCGTTTTTCGATGGTTTTCTTAGCCAACTCCTTGCTCAATTCGGCTCGGTATTCGGTTGCAGGCTCAAACCCACTTGCAGGCGAAAACACGAGTTCGTTGGGAGCTGTCCACTTAAATTTCCCCGCAACGGCAGGAATAAACTCAATAAATTTGGTCGATTCCCAACTGTTGAGTTCGGAAGTGGGAACAATGTCTTTGTTGAACGTAAAGACCAAGTTTTGGGCGAGGTTGATTTCGTCTTCAAAATTTCGACCTACCACCCGAATTTCGTTGAGTTTTCCACATTGTGAGAGGAAGACGGTGGAAAAAAGCGTGAGTAGAAGTGCAAAACGAAGGCTAGACCCTTTCAGGGTAACAAATAGGGAGCGCATTGGAAAGACGGTTTAGAATTTGGCCAATAAACGATGAAAGTTCGGTAAATTGTCAACAGTTCGCAACAAAAAGTACGGCCAATTATTTGACGGCTTCGCAAGGGCCTTTTTTGCTGTTTTTTAGGGGTACAGCACGTGTTCTGAAGTACTCACCACATTTATTTTTATCGCTCCAATCGTTGTATTTGCTTTGGGGCATCATCTTAAACCATATAGCTATTATCACAAATCAAGATTAGCACCGCTGTTTTGCAGTCACTTGTTAGCCCCAAAAACGGATTGCTTACATTATTATTTTGCACTTTGAAAAGACCGATGAGGCAATTAGTGTATATTGATACCGAGCGACATCTAAAGGAAGGGCTTCCTGCTGCCATTCGGTCCATCAAAGAAAAAGGGTGTTTTGGCATCCATGAAAACCCGACTGATTTTCGATTTACTTCCATCAAACAAGTTGAGCGAAAGAAACGTTTGGGTGCGGTAAAATCCTTCATTGAGCAAGTGAGAGAGCAAACTAAGTATCTATTGTTTGTTCTATTGGATGTCGTAACCGATTGCGTATCAAACTTTAATGACCCCAAAGAATCTAGACAACTCTTTGATTATTTGAGAAACTTGTGTGATAGTTACGACGCCGTCTTTCTACCTTTAGTATTGGCCTTTGACCCCGAACTGGACCTGTTATTTTAAGGATTTAACCCACTCAGTCAATAGCTTACTCTATACGGTTTTCTATTGGTTGGGTGGGTTTATTTTCAAAAATACCGTATCTTCGGCAGTAGCAACTTGTTAAAGCGAATATCATTACAATTGTTTGTAGAAACCTTTTATCCGTATAGCGATTGAAGCCATGCGACTACTCGAAGAAAATATCATCCGAAAAGAGTACGATGAAGTTTCAAACGACATCTATTCGGCACTTCTTACCTATGCTCAGCTCATAGACGAGTACTCGGAGCTATTGAGACAGGCTCTTCTCAAAATTACTACATTAAGTGTACATTAAGTGTTCATATAGAAATCAAAGCCCCACGACTCTCTGATGCGAAGTCATGGCCATAGGTAAATCATGGAGGTCGAAACCTCAAATAGACGGGTGTCAGAGGATGCTCCGTGTTCTTGGGAATACTGGAGGATGGGTTTTTTCTCGCTTTCACTCCAATGGCTGCGGTGTTTGCTCATTTGAACTACAAGTGAGGAAATTCCCTTAGCTTTGTGTCCAAACTTTTATCGGGCTGAGAACAAACAACTTCCCTTCCACGGCTTCCCAAGTGTAACGTTGGCTTAGATTTTGGTTAAAAACAAAACTATTCCTAACTTTGATTTGTATGAAGATTGGGCTAAAAATCTTCCCAATTTGAAGAGGTATTTGGATTTTGAACGCTATGTTTTGGGTAAACGATTAAAAAAATGCGGT